>DATFEX010000060.1:0-26281 GCA_035250685.1 Nitrososphaeraceae archaeon
GTTTAACAGGTAGAGTAATCTAGAATCAATAAATGAATAAAAATTTTCCTCATCTACCAATATTCTCCCAATAAAAAAAATAAATTTTAACATCGAATATCCTTACTACCTATGAATATCAACCTTATTTTGAATTGCAGAAATCATGGTTGTCCATTAATTCTATACCCGTCCTTTTTTGATTTCCAAATATGATTCCCTGAGCAATACAAAAATAAGTGAAAAAATTGTTACTGCTGTAGAGAGATGCACTGCAACTATTACAGGATTCAATTTGCTTGAAACGACAAAGATGCCCATGACAATTTGAACAATAATCAGGGAAGTAACTATAATGACAATTAGTTTATTCAATTTCCAAAGACTCTTTCTGATGAATATCAAAGATATGCCAGTAAAAATAGCAGCTATTATTGCTACAAGTCTATGAAAGTGCTCGTAGAAAAACTTCTCTGGAGGAAACGCAAATCCGTTTGGGCATAAAGGCCAATCAGTGCAAGTCACACCCCTGTTCAAAGAGGAAATATATACACCAATGAGCATGGTCGCATAAATTAGTCCCAAAGATATGAAAGGTAATAGAATATTCAAGAACTTGGTATTTTTCATACTGATACATCTATTGGTGAATCATGTTCTATTTACTAAACTATAGTACAGTGAATCGGCAGAAACGATTTCCAACATATACAAATTTGAGAATGTTTCGTTCATAATAATTCTTCGTCTATCTTATTAATTCTATCAACATAACTTGTGCAACTGCATCCCATTATCAGACATCTTCCTACACCAAATAAAGAAAATTGTCTATCATTATTCTCTTTGAGTTTATGGGCTATGAATATATGACCACAAAAATCACAGTTCACGAATAATAATATTCGAATGTCCATTATTAACTTTATCAAACATTATTAGCTTTTCCAGATATACTCATTAGACCATAATCACAGTTCCATTTTTATATAATAAGTAGGCATCCTTGTACCCGATACACGATATACAATGAACATTAATGAATTCATTTCAACCCTGCCAACTTCGGTTGTTAAAGGTGATAGTATTAGTTTGCCTGATGATGTGATAAGAAGAATGTTCAAACTTGCCAGAGTTTCCAAAAAAGATATTTTTTATGATCTCGGTTGTGGGAATAGTAATGCGGTTTACATTGCTGCAACTGAGAATAAAGTCAAAAAAGCAATTGGTGTTGAAAAACGGAAAAAATCAGTTGCCAGTCTTTTGGAAAAAACTCGTTCACTAAGAAATGCCAAAGTAATAATCAATGATATAAGAAAGGTGGATATCTCTGAGGGAAGCGTGTTCCTTTTTTGGTTTCATGATGAAAAAACGGTTAAACAAATGATGCAAAAATTTTCTGCAGAATTAAAAGGCGGCAGCAGAATTATTACAATCTGGGCCCCACCAGATCTAATTATACCCAATAAAATAGATTTTCCTTTTTTTGTTTCTCGAACCCCATTTAGATTTGCCAAAAGTATAGAAGATCAGATTAAGGCTATCTATGGTCAAAAATGTCTTGACTTTACTGCATCCTGGGTTTTGGGTGACAAGTATGTAGAAAGCCTTAGTGTTGTGCCTGCTAAGTATAAAAGATTTCTCAATATCTTGTATGCAATGATAATATGGATTAATGCCTGGAATATGAAAGTATCATGCGAGGATGAGATTCCACCGCCAGTTGAATCATACATGGGCATTTTGCGAACGTTCTTCAATATAGACTTGAAGTCCTTAATTGAACGTATAGATTGAGCATATCTGAAGTTGTGAGATCACAATCATACCAATTGCACATTACCATCCAAACCATCCCAATCTCTTAAAGTACCAAACCATTACTAACGAAGGAACTATCGCGATCATTAGTAAGACTATGAATGAAGTAAACGGTCCAAGAAATTCTGGTGTTCCTGTCACAATTCCTCCAGGTAAATTAACATTCATTCCATAATAAGCTCCTATTACCGTGGCAGGAATAGATAGGGTAAAGAGAATCGTAAGCGTTGCCAGGATCTTGTTTGATTTTTCAGTACTCAACATGAAATCAGTATCCTTGAAAATTTCGATGGTTTCTTTTGATTCTTCAAGAGCTTCAAGAACTTTTTCGGTATGGTCCCTTACATCATCATAATAATCAGTCAAATCTTCTTCAGAAAATCTTTGCATCTCTTTGCTTAACTCAAAAATTACTCTCCTAAGTGGGACAACTACCCTTCTAAGGGTTGTTATCTCTCTTCGCAAAAGTGAAATATCTCGTGCTACTGCAACTTTCTCATCAAAAACTAAATCCTCTATATCATCTAAATTTCCTTCAAGCTTCATTAAAACGTGTAGTAAATCATCAACCATTAGATCCATTATGCTATGCAGTAAGTACCCCGAAGATGTTCCCATAAATGTCTCCTTTTGTTTCTCATTCTCCTTACAAAGATTGAACATTTCCATTATGGGTTTTAATTCTCCCTGCTGTACCGTAATCAGATAATTAGGTCCAGCAAATATTGCGAGTTGAGTTGCCCTTGGAATGCTCTTATCTTTATCCACGGTCGGAAAATGCAAGATTACGAAAATATGATCCTGATACTTGTCAATTTTAGGAATTTGTATTTTTGAAAGACAGTCCTCAATGTTTAATTCGTGAAAAGGATATTTGCCCTCTAGCATCTTCAATTTTTTTCTAGTGGGTTTTTTAATATCAATCCAGGTCAGATTCTTATTAGTAATTGATTCAAGCTGGTCTGAATATTCAATATTTGTCATCTGGCCTCATTCTTAACTAACCTTAAAAAGTCGAAATATTGTATATTAAGATATCTAAATATTGTATAAAAATCATGAAAACTTAGGTTAAAATAATACAGAACTATTTTTATCTTTATGACCAAGGTCGTAGTTGGAAAAACTTCAGAAGTTCAAGATGGAAAATTGATACATATTACAGCAGGTGGAAAAGAAATAGTAGTAACAAGTTTGGATGGAAATTATTATGCAATGGACAACGTTTGCACTCATGCAGGAGCTGACCTTCACGAGGGAGAAATAAACAATAATGAGTTGACATGCCCATGGCATGGCGCAAAATGGGATATTAAAACAGGCAATTTGATCTCATTTCCACAAAAATTAAAACCATTGCAGAGCCACAAGGTTTTAGTCGAGAACGATACGTTATTTATAGAAATATAGATTGAGAATGGATCAGGTAGCATATTTTCTTGTATTTAATAAAAATAAATTAAGAGTAATCTTGTATTGATAAAATCAACCATAGCACGTACATTAAGTTACCAATGAAAGGTACATTAATGATAATTCAGTTTTAATCAATAGAGTTTGGACCGAAAGTAAGATTAAACAACCTTTGAATATTCATTTTCTGTATTTACGCTTGCTTCCCAATGATTACCATGTGTTATACAAGCGCTATACAATATTAGACTGACACGAATGTATCTACTGGAAATCATCTAGTCTTGTCTTCGATAAAAAAAATTATTGATTTATATACACTTGCAATAAATATGGCATAACTGAGTTAAAGATATGAAGCTTGATGTCCCGAGATTTACAGAAAGATTTGGATCAGTAAGTCTACATGGAGTGCAACGCGTGTATGAACTAGATTCTGGGCACAAGAATAAAAACACAAAAACTGAATCTGAAGTTATACGATCAATTGATGACGAAATTATTTCCAAGATAGAAGCAGAAATGGCGATTGTGATTCCTATAAAAGGAGAACGTTTAAAGCTTTTAGAAGGAGTATTGAGCGGTATTCCGCATGATTGCTTGACAATAATTGTATCAAATAGTCCTAGAGAACCAATTGACAGATATAAGTTGGAAAAACAGGCATTTGAACAATTCAATAGATTCACCGAAAAAAAATCAGTGATAATCCATCAAAAGGATCCTGGTCTTGCAAAAGCGCTCGAAGGAGTGGAATATCCGGATCTTTTTGATTCAAAGGGAAAAATACGCAATGGTAAAGGAGAGGGGATGTTCATTGGCATGTTACTTTCAAAAATGATGGGGAAAAAATATGTGGGATTCGTAGATTCTGATAATTATGTTCCAGGTGCAGTTAACGAATACACAAAAATATTTTCATCTGGAATTGCATTGTCTACAACACCCTATACCATGGTACGTGTGTCTTGGATATACAAGCCAAAGATTTCAGAATCAGGAGTACGATTCTCCAAATTGGGTAGAGTTTCAGAGATGACAAATCAGTTTTTGAATTTGATGATATCGTACTATACAGGATTTGAAACAGAAGTTATCAGAACTGGGAATTCCGGTGAGCATTGCATGTCAGTTCAATTAGCTGAATTATTGACCTACTCATCTGGTTTTTCGATTGAACCGTACGAAATAGTTAATTTGTTAGAGCAGTTTGGAGGAATTACTCCACCAGAGCACAAGGATACAATGGAGAAAGGAGTAGAAGTTATGCAAATTGAAACGCGCAACCCACATTTCCATGAAGAGAAAGGTGATTTGCACATTAAAGAGATGTTCTCTCAAGGTTGGGGAAGTATTTTTCATAGCAAGTTGTGTCATCCGGAGTTGCGAGAAAAATTGAAGGCAGAACTCGTTTCAAGAGGAATTTTAGATAAGGTGAAAGAACCTCCACAATTACCAAAAATGAGACCGTTCATAGATATTGATATTTTGAAATTCGAAAAAATTCTAAAGGAACAAACGAATAGCCTTACTATTTTCGAATAATTTTTTTATTTTGAACATTCTGAAACGATGATTGGAAATTTTAGATTATATAATTGGTAAAATTCTATTAATTTCCAATTATGTCACAGGTTTCATTTTTCATCATCTTACGTATTATCAATAGTGGTATTGCAATCAAAATAGGAATGCTTATTGCAATAAACAAGCTCTGAAGTGGGGCCAAAGCTGACACCACTGTGCTAGCACCAAATCCCACAAACACAGTAAACAAGCTCCCTGCACAGGTAGGACAACCAATGAATAGACCACTGAAGACCCCAAAAGTGGAAGCAATTGGAAATCTCCTTTGAGATTGATTTCGAAACATCTTCAAGAAATGCAAATTTAGTGCAAAATTAAATCCAACCAAGATAGAAACTACTATTGCGAGAATCAGATTTATTGGAATTATCAAAATTGAAAATAGCTCGGTTAGTTCGGCTGTGACCATTGGAACATATCCCGGGTAATTGCAACATAATGTAAGATAGAGAGATGGCGCAGTATCACCTTCAACATCAGCATGATAAATAAGAATCTGAGATAAGAATCCAAAAAAGACTCCATAAATAATACTTGAAGCAACAAATATCCTCCAATAGGTCTTTTGTGTTAGAATCCTAGAGACATATCCGAGATGACTTTTTTTAGGTTCTGGTCTCAAACATTCAGACCGAAGCACCAGATAGGAGCCATAACCAATTGCAACCAATGAAACCATGATCAATATGAAGACCGCCATCGCCAAGTTATACAGTTCCATAGCGTTTGATAGAGATTGATCAGAACTCCATAGTGAATAAATGGAGAGAGAGAAAAGTATTGAGAAAATACCAATGCAAATTATACGAAAACCCCTATTTTTCATCGAATCATGATTCTCTAACATTTTCAACAACCAAAAGTTAGTTTATTAATGAAAAATAGACCAATGTATATTAAGTTAATTCAGATATGCTTGACGTTTAATGGATAAAGTCTAAATTTATCGATGTTCAAAAAAAAATATGGACGAAATTTTCACAAATGAAGGATTTGTTACAGCTTCAATAAGCTTTGTTGGTTTCGTTGATAAACTTGGTCTAGAAGGGTTACTTACTTTAAAATCCGATGATGGTAGAGAATTTCCGATACGCGCATTTTCTGGAGAAGTTGCAAGACATATCCTAAGATTTAGAGAAGGAGACAAGAGCACCATACCCACAATTTATAATCTTATTGAAGAAATTTCTGCGTTACAAGATTTATTACTGGTAGAAATCAGAATATATAGAAACGGTCCTGTATTGAGATCCAATCTTTATTTCAAGACACGCAAGGAAGTAATCACTTTAAGGAATTATCGAGCATCTGATTCAATAGCGCTTGCAGCATTTTTTGATGTTCCCATAAAGGTAAGGAAAAATCTATTTGAGGAAACAATCGAACAATAATTTAATCTCAATCAAGTAGCTATTGCAGATAGCTTGTTCGATGCTATCGCCTTCTTGACTTCCATTGCAATCCTTCGGCCAACACCAAATGTTTGACCATAGGAGTATTTAGTATAAGGAGAGGTCGTTGCCATTATGGGATTTCCAGGAACTCTAAGTGATACGTCATAAACAACTATTTCCAAATCTGGCGTAACAATACTCTGTAAAGAAAATGGCCCAATTAGACCTGGCGGATATTCCTTTCGTACAGCAGTAGTAAATTTATCGCCAAGTTCAAATACTTTCTGAAGCATGGACTCTCTAATGCTTGCAGGAGTATGACCTATTTCTATATGTCTTACCTCTGTTTCAAACTCCAATTGGTCTCTTGCGGGCAATCCATTTAGATCATTGAGATTAGTTTGAAGCCTTCTTTCAATACCTAAGAATTCTGTTTCAGTTGTCAAAGGCGATGTGAAAAAATTAAAATTAAAATAAGTTCCTACTACAAATTGTTCAATTATAGATGAATCTAGATCCTCCTTTGTAATCATTTTTTCCTTTATCTTATTTTGCGATTTTTCTAGATAATCCTGTGCTGAGCTTACTATGAAAAACGCTCTTTCCAGCTTTCTTTTAGACTCTTGAATTTTCACTATGGCTAATCCTTCTATATCCGAATAATTATTGTAGATCTTTGGATGGTTTATTTGTGCGCGTTCTAACAAATAATACTGATTTCTGTTTACACTCCTTTCCTCTGCACGAAACAGGTTTCTATTTCCAAGTATTGGTAATTGCAATTCATTTTCTATTGAATTGTATCCCACATATGCGGTGAACGCCCGATGAGGTACAATAATGCTATTTATTTTTCTAAGTTTGTCTTGATTTTCTTTAAAAAGTAGATCGGCGAATTTATCTACTAAAACAATTTCATCTACCAATCGTTTAAATCTTAAATATGGTAATTCTCTTCCTTTTTGGCATATACAAACAGTTTTCAGCCCCTCGTCCTTTGCTCCATCCATTATTTCTAATGCGGAATGGCTACCAATGACTGCTAAGTGTATATTCTTTACATCATAATTTCCTATTATTTCAGATATTGTATCAGCAGTTATCATGTTTACCCTTGCAGAAGAAATCTATGATAAATAAAATTTTCCAAACAGAACAAATTCAAAGTTTCAGTTAATTACTATTGCATGCTAGATTAACTGTTTTTCTCTTTATTTACAGCTCCTTCTATTGCCTTTCTAAGCTCATCATCATTTTTGTTGGTATAGTCTATTCCCAAAGATTCGGCTATTTCTTCAAGTTTTTCGCGACCTATCTTATCGTTGCCTTTAATTTGCGCTAGCTCCCTTTTAGCTTCTATCCTGGCTTTTTCATACTCTGCCGTTGCTTTGCCAAAAGACCTGGCCAGTTCAGGAATTTTCTTGACACCGAAAAACAATACCACGATTATGACAATAATGATCAAGATTTCATATCCAACTGGAATCTGCATGATAGCATGATGGATAGCATCCATATCCAAAAGATAGAGAAGGTTGAGATTTAAATGTTGATGGAAATCTTCTACAGGGCACTACCGAAATGACTACTTTTGCCCCCTCTATAATTTCGATTTAACTGCCCTGTAATTAGTCTATATCGTCTCATCACTTTTGTACCGACAAAATCAACAGCATAATATTACAATGTTAATATCTACACGCCCTTATTTAGTGAAGAGCTTATTCCACGAGATTGAGATTAAATGAATACATGTTATGAAACATTTTAACAGAATTTAAGATCATTCACATTTGTTAGTATAATAAATAAAATCATTCAACTTTTATGAATATAACCCATTTCCTTACATATTGTGTTCTTGGCACTTAAGGAAATATTACTCCCCCAAGAGAACATAATGTTCAGGACAAAGACAAAATTAAAGTGTACGGAAAAGAAATACAATATCATTATTACAAATTTCAGAGTACTGCTATATTCGGAAAGAGGGCGTTTTTTTAAATCACCTGATGTGATAAGTGAGAGATTAGAAAGCATTTATGGCATTGAATACAACGAAGAAGGTATTTTCTTTAAGACTTCTAAAATTAGAATCCAAGGTGGGATAAGATTTGAGATAAGTGGGCCGCTCTCAGAAGTAAAACCAGTTTTTAATTTCATTCAAACAATCATCAATAGAGTGGATAGCACTCTGGTTAGAAAATTAGATGAACCATAGCATTTAGGGTAGTATACCCTCCCCCTTATCCAACGGTAATTCAATCCTAATTAAGAGTCCTGCAATTGTAGTATTGTTGTGGTATTCCGACAAGGCCCCTACAATTGAAAAAAAGTACTCTAAATCAATTCTCCGATATTTCAAGGTCGGATCACATATAGGAATGACTATAAATCCATATCAAGGATGTCATCACAGGTGTGGCTATTGTTATGCAACTTATAAATGGTCACCAGATTTTTATGACAAGATCTATGGCAAAATTAACGCCCCAGAAATTTTAGAATCAGAATTAAACAAGTGGAAGAATATCTCATTGTTACCCGTCATGATATCTTCTGCAACTGATGCCTATCAGTTTGCAGAAGCAAAGTTTGGCATTACAAAAAAATGTATTCAAGTACTACAACAGTTTCAAATTCCTTTTTATGTTTTTACAAAGTCATGTCTTATTGAACGTGATCTGAATCTATTTAGCAATTACAGTACAAGGTGTTTTGTAGTTTGGTCAATAACAACCCTCGATGAAAAAATAAAACGCATAATAGAACCAGGAACACCTCCATCGAAAAGAGTCTTTGAAACCATAAAGAAATTTCTAGATTCTGGAATTAATTGTTGCATTAATATTGATCCCATCATTCCATTTGTTACTGATAATGAGGAACAAATACGATCAATAATTGATCTGTGTCACCAATTTGGCCTCAAATACATATCCGGATCAATCCTAAGACTGAGGGATGACATTTGGGTAAGAATTAGAGATATCCTCGAACTACTTGGAGTATCTTGGAGTATTGAAGAATATGAAAGAATATTTGGTTTTCAAGAGGCCATAATAAATGACAACAATCTAAGTGCAATTACGACCTATAGTGACAAGGTCATGAATGGGCTCAAAAACGAACTTTCAAAAAGGAACATTGAATTTGGCTTTGACAAACTAATAGAGCTCATTTCTAACAAAAAGTCTGGGTATGCGATATCAACAAAGCAGTGTAGGATTAGCGAATTTGTTTAGCTCTGGTGCTATTGGTAATTTGGTAGTATTGCCTGAGATGACTATAATTTATTCGAAGGAACCAAATTCATAAAAAATTTGGCCTATCCGACTCTTTTCATCTTTGAGCCACATCTTGGACATGATGCTTCTCTATGTTTTGTTCCACAGCTCATACAATAATAGTTAACTGAATTTCCAGAGAAAGGTGAGGACAGTGAACCAAACATCCCCGCTCCGGCGTTCTTCGTCATCCTATTTCGCATGTAGAAACCCATCAACAGAAATATGCCGATAATGATTACCCAAGAATATGGAAATGGAACGAACAGTGATACAGTTACGCTTATGCCAATTGAGATTACGATCCACATTAGCTGGAATGCAAGAAATTCTTTATTGTCCATGCTGCAATATAATTATTGATTAAACAAGATTATTAAGGTTAACTATTTTGGATTCTGTTCGATTAAGGGACATTTCTAGAAAAAACTTTTCTTGTACCTCCTATTACCGTAAAATATGAAATTTGGCCTAGAAAGAAAGGGTTTTGAAGAAGCGTTGAAAAGCCTTGACGATTTGGCCAAAGGTGTTCATCCTGACGAACTTGCTAAATGGGTTAGAACTATAGAAGCAACTGCAAAGAATCTATGTAACGATTCAGAAGATAAAATTGTATTCAGGCATTTACAAGAGAGCGAATTAAAATTCTCTGTGAAAGATAAAAAATCAAGAGATTGTTTGGTGAAGGCTATTGAAACTCATATTGATGCAATGCCAACTATGTTACAAGGCTTCTTTAGGGTTTTAAAATACAAGTTGGCTAATACTGATACTAATCAGTAGGTTTAATGTCAAATTTTACAGGAAAGTGTATAATAATTCTAAATTCGGATGAATCGAAATCATTAGTTACTTTAGGTTCTCCGAATGTTGCCGTACCTTCGATACCCACGTACTCAATGGCTCACCATTCTTTATAATGAACTACAAATTCTTGGTTTGTGCGTAACATGGTAAGTGCTTTACATAATCACGTTTAGTAAATGACCAATGACATGTTTCACATCTTATTTTGTCATCAGTAGAAAACATTCCTTCTCTTTTCACAAATGAATATAAATTTGCAATAATATGACAACTAACCATAGAACTATTTTGGAAATTCATGTGTAAACCGTTGGATTATCTGGATTTGTACCTTCAGGCTTTTTATCCTTAATTTCATTCTTGGTAGGTATATTTCCAAACATTTTCTCATAAGCATTTATTTCAGACGTTAAGACACCATGTAATATTTTCGCAGTAAATGCACTCATTAACAATCTACATTCAAGTGTTCTTTTTCCTCTCACTTTTGATACTGCTATATTTCTATCTGTAAGTGCGTCTTTACAATCTAGTTCTTCTGAATAGAAAATTAATTGAAAACTCATCATTTGGTGGCCTGAAATAACGCCTGTTACATTAATTGTCCTATAGTCAGGGTGTTCAGTAACTTCAATTTCTGAAGACATGTAATTCTCATACATGAGATAAAATATAACCATTTATGAGAAAAATAGTAAAAATAAAACCGACATTGATAGAAGTAGGTGAAAATTGGTATCTTGTATCAAGTGGAAGTTCTTGATCTAAAATTTTTGGAAGTTATTCTATTTTAGCCTTTATGTAATTTCTTTTGTACTCTTCTTTCCCATGCTTGATAGTCTAAGTGTCCTTTTTCTTCTAGCATTTCTGCTAATGTAGAAATCATTGCATCATGTATATCTAATTCGGATGCAATCTGTTCATTTCCAACAGATTCTTTCTTTCCTTTTGACTTCAATAGATAACCTTTCTCTATGAAATATGCTAATACAATATTACGAACAATTTCTGAATCGCCGTTACCTAACTGAGGTTTTAGTGTATCGATTATCTCCCATGCACCATCAGGTAAAGATACTAATGCTCTCCTCATTTTGCGGTCACCTTTAATTCAAGTTGTTTATCTTGCTTCGTACTATATATCTGTGCTTCACGAATTAATTGATTCCATCCCTCGATTTCGATTTTAGCCTTCTTACAAGGAACGGTCTTTATCACAGAATGTTTTCTACAGAAATTGTAGTTGATTACATATCCATCTAACAATTCTGCTGATGATTTATCGTTTTTCAGTCCACGACATGTTCTAATTTTTGATTTCAACGTGGAGTGACTCCTCTCGACTATATTATTTGTTTGTCTTTTTCTAATACCAATCCGTCTAATCCATTTTACTCTATCGTCCTTATATCTAGTGCCATATACTTTTCTAAATGCGTTATCATATGAGTACGAACCATCAGTGAATAACACTTTTGGTCTTTGTTTTTGTAACGCTTGTTGGAATACTTGTATTGCGTTATTTGTAGTTCTATCAGCACTCAGTAAATGTGCTACAATATATCGTGTATCTTCGTCTAAAGTTTGCCAGAAATACCTCCCCGTACCATGTACCTTTAATTCTGTTTCATCATGGTGGTATTTACCAGACAATACAGGGGTCAAACTTTCAACATAATCTTTTGTGAATTTTGCGTATTTGTGAATCCAGTAATGAATTGTAGAATGTGATACCTTAACTCCAAAAATATCATTGATTTGTTCCGCAATTGATCTCATGCTAAGTCCGTTGTAAAAGGCATTCAGACTCGATACTATGATTTTCGGATCATTCCTCATCTTTGCAAAATCTTTGTTATTGTCATAGAATTTATGCTGACAATCCTTACAAAGATATCTTTGGATATTGAATCTCTTGCCATGCTTTACAACGTTTTCGCCTTGACAGTACTTGCATTCCATGTTATATCTATCTTATATCATATCTATATCATAATATAAATATATCGATTTTATATCATAAGTATATCATTCCCCTATCAGTGCTCTAAGCCTTAAATGCAATAGACTTTCTAAAAATATCGTGGCTAGGAGTTCAAAAGAGGAATCATTTGTAAGTGTCATGTATGCCACGGTACAGGCTTTTGAAGCATTATATTTTGAAGATTGTATTGCGGTTACAGTTAATCAATATTCAGTAATTAGAGATTGGATTGATGGAGTAATCAATGGATTAAGACCAGATTCAAACTCTAAGTTCTCCTACAGAATTCGTTTTGTGGACCACTTTGGTAGCAATACTGGAAGAATAAACATTAACCTTAATTTGCTAGACAACAAATGTGATATTTTCAATATTGGCTTCATGAGTGATTGGAAACTAAATATGAATGAGGAGTCTCTTACAGTGAACAATTACAGCAGGTTTAGAAGTAAAATAATATTTCAAGAGAAAATGAAATTGAATGTGTTTGACGAAAACTTGTTTACTGACTTGACCCAGATGATTAAAGGACTAGTTCGTAATTCAATCAAAAAATTAGGATGACTTACTAAACAAATAATCCTTTGTTATTCCTTCTGACTCTAGGGTCTTATAAGAGGTATCAGTATATTCATACTCGTCTTTTTTCTTACCTTTTTTTGCAAATCCTCTTTCAACTAGATCTTCCAAGTGTGCCTTGACTTCATTTTTTGTAACTTTGTTATTGATTTTATTTTGTATATTAAACACTTCATTAACACTCATGGGAGAATTACACATATGTGTTAGAATTACTTGAGTTGTAAATCTGTCCATATTGGAGTATAGTTTAGTCTGTGAATCCTTTATTCTAGAAATTTCCGCTTTGTTTTGTTCTGTTAACTCCAACTGATGTTTCACTAAGCTTTCTATATACACAAGGCTATTTATGTACTATCATACCTTTCCGAGAGTCTGTGTCCCTTAATCGAACAGAATCCTATTTTGAAACCCAACATTATTCAAATACCATATCAATAATGCAGTATTTTATTATTATAGATTCTCGCCAGGCATTGATTTTGTTGGCATTCTATTAATCGTTCAGATTTTGTGTGCATCCTAACGACAAGACACTGTAGTATTTTCGTACTCATTGTATATCATATGTGTATTAACTTTACAAAATTTCTTGAATGAATAAGAAAAGGTTGTAAAGTTGATTCCAAATTCAAATATCAACTATGAAACATTCGGAAGAATAAAGGTCTTGCACATGATAATTATCCAACAACAACTTTGAATATTTTAGTTAACTTTGAGTGTTCACAAAATTTTTTCCAGATCAATAATCCCAAATATGCTGACATGAATGAAACTGGCATCAAAACAGGTACAATGAAATTCCATAAAATTTGTTCGAATATCAGTACACTTTCAAAAGTTATCAAATTTATCTCAAAAAATGATTTGAACATATTGACTGACCATGGAAAAAACAAAGTGATGAAGAAAAATGAAATGGCAACTGAAAAAATAATGCGTTTGTGATTTCCATTAGATTTGGAAGATACTTTATTGTAATTTTTTGTAAGTATGGAAATAACATCTAATGATATAGGTATGAGTATGTTTAGAAGATAAAGAGGTAGTAGACCCACGAAATAATTATTTGAAGTAATAGTTGCGGACGATTGGATAGTCATCAAGGTCGCGGTAACGACAGTCATCCGGAATGGAAATTGGATATTTTGAAGCGAATAAAAAATTATAGCAGTAAAAATTGAAGGAAGAGTAGATCCGAGTATGAGTGCAGCAGTAGGAGATGGATTGAAATTAAAGTACTGACCTTCTGAAAATGGAAGAGTAAACATGAAAACAAAGTTAATGGCAATCATCCATAGAATTCCATAACAAATCATTTCAGATATTATCTTGAATTTTCTACGAGATTCAAACAAGTGGGTTCCAATAAGCGCACCCATTATGGAAAGTAACATTCCGCTTATCAACATCAAGTGCGGAGGACTAAGCAGTCCGTCAAATCCAAAATTTGTGTGCCACCAATTATCAAACTGGCCAGAGAATACTTCCACAAGACATCCCAAGGCGATTAGTTTTAGTGGATCGGGAATAGAGCGGTATACTAAATAGGGACTTTTTAAGGAGGTTTTTCGTCTAATTGAAATTACTATCCCTATAACAGTAGCGATCAGGGACAAACCTACTCCAGAGTACAACACTGTATGCGGTGGAGAAAAGAATGATTCAACATTTACTACACCATGCCATATGATATCCCAATTAGCGGCCCCTACTTGCAGAGCTACCCCTAATCCAACTAGAAAATAAATCCAGAGTATTGTGGATGATGATGATGTTGACAGCGACGGCAATAACCTTTCATTCAAGTTCAAAATATAGATTTCATTACTCTTGGACAAATTTATTCTTATCATGTCTATCGCAGGCTTGTGGTTGGAAACCATTATCTTATACGCTCAGGTAGATATACAGAGATAGGTGCATGCGTAGTGGATTATTTTGAAATGGATAGGGTACTGGATGAATTAGCTCGTACATTTGCAGCCCCCAGTGCAACAACATGGTTCAAAGTTACAGGTAACAAGTCACCCACACGAGAAGAATACAGGCTCAAGGTAGTTGAGTTCATGAGTTTGTTTGAAAATTCCCTGTCAACTGGTTATCAGGATTATCCTAACTCTAAGGATCTATTAGATTTTGCGAAAAAACGAGTAAATGACCAAACCAACGAAATATTGTCTGGTAAGAACAAAGAAGTGGAAAAACGATACAAGTACTATGTGGACCAGGGTTAAGTTCAAAGTTGATTATGGTTTTGAATGAATTGCGATCTACTATTTCTAGGCACAGTTATTTTGATGCAATAAGAGAAAACTCGAAAGAACTACACTAATATCATATTACGATGGTAATACTTCGTTATGAGAAAGAAGCACTCTTCAAAAAGAAAAATTACAGGTAAGGAATTATTGTTGCAAGATGAATTGAACATCAAGATTACCACCTTAATAGAATTATTGGAGACTAAAGGGATCTTAAATAATGGTGAGTTTGGGAGATTGACAGCTATGCGATTGCACGAGATTTCAAAGGCAAGAGCATTTGAGGATTTGGATGAAGAGATCTGACGATATCAATTCAATTTGTGTAGAATTATTACTCAAAATAGGTATCAAATTTATTTGATTGCTGATAATTACCAGAAGGATTTATTATCAATAGTAATACAAAATGAACTAAATTGATTCTTGTACTAAATCGTATTAGACAGCTTTCATTCTCCTAAATGACAGGATCCCTATGATGGTAATAATTAAAGTAAACAATAAGAGTACTATAAGATCGTGCTCGAAAGTGTATGTTCCTAAATCTAATATACTGTTTCTTAATGCATCTACTGAATAAGTAGCAGGGTCAATAAGAGTAATTATCTTTAACCAGGGAGGTAAATTGTCAATTGGGAAAAGAGCTCCACTTAGGAAAAATAAAGGAAATACAATAAAACTAACAATTAATTGAAAGCCTTCCAAGCTCTCAATATAGCTCCCGAATGTTAGTCCTAATGACGTCAGACAAAATGAAAGTATTAAGACAATTGACAGAATTTGCAGTAATGTTAGTGTGTCATAATTTATCCCTAAAGCAATACCAACCACAAGAACGATGGCAACCTGAAAAAGCGAAGTTGTCATTCCCCCGAATGTTTTACCAATAAACACTGTTGTTCTGCTGGCTGGAGCAACCATTACACTCTTAAGAAAATCAAATTTTCTATCCCAGATAATATAAGCGCCAAAGAAAATGGAGGTAAAAATAACAGACATACAAATGATACCAGGAAAAATGAACCTTTCATAATCTGTTCCTATTTGTAGGTTCGTTGACCCTAGTCCGGAACCGATGACAAATAACCACAATAATGGAGTAAAAGTGGAAGCGACAAGTCTGCTTTTCTCACGTAGGAAAACCTTAATCTCTCTAAGCCATAACGCATAGAGCTGTCCTAATACTATTTTTGAGCTAAGATTTCTTGTACTGAGCATATCTTTGCATGAATCCTCCTTCGGGGTTGTCTCCGGATAAAGAATTTCCTGAAAGTTCCAAGAATACATCATTAAGTGTAGGTTTCTTGTATTCTAAGGTCTGAACACCTTGTAAATCCTTTATTAGCATATGCAAGTTTGAGTTTACCTCATCCATGTAAATAGTCACAGAATTTTCCTTCTGTTCCACTTTGTGAACAAAATCAAATTTAGTAAAATCTTTATCTGCAGGAACTTCAGCTCCGAATGTTATCTTTACAATATCACCTCCCATTTCCTGTTTTAGTTTTGACGGTGAATCTAGTGCAATTATTTTTCCATTAGCAATAAAACCAATTCTATCACACAACATGTCTGCCTCCTCCATGTAGTGTGTCGTTAATATTATGGTAACCTTTTCCTCTCTTACTATTTTTTTGATGTATTTCCACATACTTTCTCTACTAGTTGGGTCTAAACCCAATGTGGGTTCATCTAAGAAGAAAACCTTAGGATGATGCAAGAGCCCCCGTGCAATTTCTAATCGCCTCCTCATCCCGCCCGAATATTTCTTTACCTGATCATTTTTCCTGTCCTCCAATCCAACTAATTCTAGTACCTCCGAAATTCTTTTTTCTCTTATCTTTCGAGGTATTCCATAGAGTAACGCATGTACCTTTAAATTTTCATAGCCTGTAAGTATATCATCACTGCTTGGAGCTTGAAAAACGACACCAATGCTTTGCCTTACTTTTATTGCATCGTGCAGAACATCAAAACCATTGACAATAGCTCCACCCTCTGTCGGCTTTAGCAGGGTAGCCAGTATATGTATTAATGTAGTCTTTCCAGCCCCGTTTGGACCCAACAATCCGAATATCTCATTCTCTTTGACTTCAAAACTCAGGCCATCTAACGCTTTGAAATCTGCGTATTTCTTGACAAGATTTTTTACAATTATCAAGTAATCTAAATTGTTTGGAAACCCATTAAAATATCATTGACATCGTTACTTTTTTTGATAGATGAACTTGGGTATACCTCAATTTCCAATGATTTAGTGTTCCGAAGGATTAATGTTCCTTATGCAACAGCTCGTTTTCTTTTTCCTCACAACATGTGTGACTATAATCAATAGTAAACCTTCGCAATCAAATTGCATATTTCCAGATTCATCCAAGGATTTTGGAGTCTTTATTCCATTAGAATTTTTAAAATACCTTTTTCAAATAAATTGGATTGTTCTAATATAAAATATGACTAGGTTTAAATTCATACCAAATGATCAAGTGATGGTTACTTGCTGGAGTAACATATATCACTACATTTCTATCTAGTCACTAAAATGATTTATTCATCTTAGATTATCTATAATTTCCATTGTTATGTAAGTTAACCATTAATAGTTAATTTTAATACTGGGAAATTGGTGATTATTGTTGTGCTTTTTAAAAGGAAGAAAGATGCAGTTGAAGTGAAGAGAAAAATAGTTTTGACAAAAGAGATTACAGATAGTATCATAACTTATGCAAAATCATGGCACCCCAATGAGGGAATATTG
This sequence comes from Nitrososphaeraceae archaeon, assembly GCA_035250685.1. Taxonomy (GTDB): domain Archaea; phylum Thermoproteota; class Nitrososphaeria; order Nitrososphaerales; family Nitrososphaeraceae; genus TA-21. Next base: position 17,880 of record DATFEX010000060.1, read on the forward strand.
ATCTTGCAAGGTAAGAAAGAAAAAAATGTGATTAGAATAACTGGTTTAATAATTCCGCCATTTTCTTCTCATGGACCATTTTACTCCGGTTTTCCTGTGTATGAACTTCCATTCGATTTGTCGTATATTGGTACAATTCATTCGCATCCTAGTGGATCAAATCGTCCATCACTAGAAGATTTGAATCATTTTTTTGGATTGGTATCGTTAATAATTTGCTACCCATATGATGTTGGAAACATTGGAGGGTTCGACCGTAATGGAAAGATGTTGGATGTGGAAACTCAAGATTCCTATTAATTGTGACATACATTTTATCAAATTTGATATTGGAATTAAATGCCAAGTAATTTTTAACATCAAGTAAAATCGAATGAACACTGGCGGGAACGTATACCCACCAGAGAACGCGTAAAGATATTACCTAATTTTATTAAGTATAACAAAATATAAAAAAGTTCAAACTGGTTGAATTGTTCACCTAATAATTCATTAATCCCACCATCTTTACAAGCAAGTTGCTGAGTTTATGAAAACATACTATAAAGCGGTTCAATGTTGGCTGTATGGATAATTTCAACTTCGGTGGTTCTCATCAACCTAGCCTTTGGCTCAACTATGATGCATTAATGTATAAAATTATTTTACGGGTAGAGCAGCATTTTAATCATGTATTCTTTCGCAGTCATTACAGAGGGGAATTTCTTTACTTGGATCCAATTTCTTACCGCATTTTTGACAGTTGGTTATAACCTATACAAGACTAAATGATATAAAATAGTTCAAATCTGATGGGAGGTATGTATTGGATACAATCATACTAGTGTAGTGAGCGCAAGTTGTCCTCCCATTAGGATGATCAGATGGGTATACATATACGTAAAAAGATAATAAATGAATTTTCTACTTCAGGGGACTGAATTTTACTACTCAACCAAATAAAAAGTCTTTAAAAAGTTTATTAGTAGAACTTATATTCCAAATCTTCATTAAAATTGATTGGACTAATTCTAGTCCATTTTTTCATCTGTCTTTTCTTTTTGGTACTCGCTATCTAAATCCTTGTCAGGATCTTCGACTTTGTTTGCAACTGCTTTTGCGCCGGCTTTAACCTTGTCTCCTGCATCCTCCAATTTTTCCTCTGCTTCGTTGTATTCTCTGTGATTCGTCTCTTCGTATGAGGATGTATGGATGTCTGTGTCTGTCGCCTCTCTTGCCGTTTCTTCAACTCCTTCTTGAGTGTCTTCAACTGCCTCCTTAATTCCCTGCGCAGTGCCTTCAACGACTCCTGCAGTGCCACCAACTACTTCCTTAACTCCCTTTTTTACTTTATCAAACGCTTTTTCATCTTCAGTCATGTAAAACTATTAGCAACAAGTTATTTAACACTTGAAGACTTCGCAAGTTCTTTAGAAATATACCTATTTATAGTAACAAAATGACAGATTTAAAATAAAATAATAATACTGATGGACCAACGAAGTTATGTTGATAAGTACCTGGTCCACTAGGGTGCGGTAGCAATGGTTGCGTTATCCACAATAAATTATAAAAAAGTTAAACTGACGGGAGGTAGGACTCAAGCACAAATAAAGTTCCTCCCATCAGTACCGGTGAGATGGTAATAATCAATTTTGTCCAAAGAGGAATAAATAATTAACTACTCTATGTCTTTATAACATCGACTATCTGCTGTCTCGTCATCTTTTTGCTCATTCTTACATTTCTTGAGGGTATCAAAACAAATGTACCCTTCTTGATCTTCAGCATAACAATAGATGGTACTTGTTTCAGAATAAGCGTAATGAGTTATCGCAATCCCTAAAATCATAGTCGTAATAATTAACAGTACAAAGTTCACATACAAGATAAGCGTACTGAGATACATCAAATTTTATTTAAAACTTGTAATACAAACGTCTAATTCAGTACAAGATTGTTTTGACGTTCATAGTTTGATCTCCCAAAAAGCACCAGTTTTGCAGTGTCTGCAGGTTGGAAAGGTTTCTCCAGCGACTATTTCTATAATTTTTTCGTTTTCTGTGGGTTGACATGAGCTGTTTTCCATATGTCCCGCAAAATGGTACGGGCCTGTTGAAGGTACAGATTGGCCTGAATGAAATTTTCCCATTACAACAAATGTTATTTTGTTTGATATAAGGTTTAAAACTAGGATTGAAATGGTGGCTTAGGATAGGTAGAAGCGATCTAAAGAAGCCTAAACGAATAGTTAGAAAGCGTTAGTAGGTTTATGTTTTAAACTAATAAAACAAGTATAAATTACATTAAAAAAAATATCATACTAGCCATGCTTGAAAAATTGAGGGACAAGGCACTCTTTCAAAATACAATCGATGTCTGGATAGCCTATTGTGAAGAAAGGGGGATTGATTGGTACAGTCTTGAAGGATACCGGAATTTCATAAACTATTTGAACCTGAATGGGTTGAAAATGCAGAAATTTCCACTTTGTATCAAGGAATCTGGTGGTATGTATGAAAGAGGCAAGGACAAGGCAAAGTTTTTAGAGGAATTATCGCACTTGTCGGATAGTGATTCTTCTGCTTATACTTTGAAATTGAGTACTGATACAATTGACAAAATTCGTAGTTATCAGTCAAAATAGAAGGCAGAATTGAGATAGCCATATATTAGATAAAATCTATGCTAATGATAATGGCACTTGATAATAATTAAGATAGTCCCTTACTGATTACTGTTACCAGTAATATTCAATGTTCAATAGTCGATTTTTATTTATGCATTGTAGTATTTGAGAAAGTGACCATTAGAATAAAAATATCATTTTTGAACTCTAAAGTTTGTATCAGTATTTGATGAAATGTATCCGGGAGCAGTAGCATTCACCCTGATCACAAAATTGCCTTCATCCGCATCATCTGGTATATCTAATGATATCTCGACACTGTCATTATTTTCTGAAAATTCTTTGACAGTGTCATCTGACGCGTCCAATATTTCTCCCCTTATTGTAGCATTGTTGATTCTATCATCAGAATTCGGATCAATTAGATCTATTTTTATGACTTGTTCTTCACCTGTAGAAATAGGATTCTCATCTACTAGAGTTTGAATAATAAGATTTCTTGGTTCAGATGAAGTGTCACTTTTACTATTCTGACTTTCCTTCCCCAAAATTTCGTTGGTCATCTCTTCTTCGATGTTTGATTTATTACCGTCCCTCACATTAATATTGACGTCATCTGTGGAAGTTATTCCTCTATCATCAGTAACAACTAGTTCGAATGTTAATGTAGTATCAATTGATACAAAGGGAGCCATGAATGACCATATCATAGTATTCGCGCCTCCTACTGTAATATTTGGATTGGGAAGTTGTTTCCATTCATATGACAAGATAACATTGCTGTTGCTCTTGCTGTTACTTCCATTGAGAATAACAGAAGTACCTTCGTAAACTGTCTGATCTGGCCCTGCATCACCTAGAACTCGACTTTCATTAGAATACGGCAAAAATTTAATTGAATTTTGATTTGATTCAATTTCCAGGATCGATGGAGGTCCAGCATTTGTTATGGTTCTATTAACTTGTATAGTGTTGTTTGTTTTAGTTTTATTGACTCTTTCAAATTCATTTACGATAGGGGAATCATATTTTGTTTCATTTTCCTTTGTAAATGGAATTGCCAATTCAAAGTTATTGCTTGAGAAAACATCACTTTTTTCTTGCGAATTACTCAGGTTAGTAGTTGGAACCATATCTGAAAATTCTGAGCCAATCTTAGACAAGTTATCTACATTGTTAGATTTTTCAATACCATTGACTTTTATCGAAGATACCGTTGTTAGATTGTCGGAAGGTAAGTTGACACATGATAGAATTGCATTGAGAGTGTTAGGACCTGCGACTATTTCATGAGACTTTGGATTAAAAGTGAATTTCCACATTGAGTAATTTTTTCCATTGTTTATGATATTCGCTGGATATCGTATTGATTGTGAATCATTCCATGTGGCATAAACTGAACAGGGTAGGCTTGAGTCATAGACGGCAGTTCCAGTGATTGTCAAATTTCCTAGATTAACCTGACTGTTATTTGATGGAGATATGATGTTGATAATGTTATTTTCTGTAGAGGCATTGACATGACTGGATAGGGTTAGGAACAATATAGGCAAAATGGATATTACAATAAGTTTGGGATACTCTGAATGATGCAATTCGCTATTGTCCAACTCTTGGAAAATCTATAAAAGGTGAGGCTGTAATTCATGTTAAGCATTAATTAAAAAACAGTAGACAACATCTAGTTTTGAAGAATGAGAACAAAATAATCTAAATCAGACTATTTAACGTTAGTTGGGTTCTGCACCAGCCCAAATGGGTTAGAATATTGAGACCTGAATCTTACATGGGTATGATCTTTAACCAAACGCAAACAACTGAGGTATATGCCTCCAGTCCAAACATGCTGAAACGAAAGAGTTTCCTTTGTGTAAAACTTGAGGTTGAGATTTGCTAGTTTGTGACATAGTGTGAGCGTACTTTTTGCCACTTTGCTATCAAAGCATCAGGCCTTATGTGTATTGATTCTTTATCTAATCTCAGTTTAGCCAATGACACGTACTCGTTCATTAGATCTATCCCAATGTATCGCCTGCCGAAATTATGTGCAACCTTGGTCGTTTGTCCGCTACCGTTGAAAGGATCAAGCACTAAGTCGCCTTCATAAGAATAGAGCTTCATTAGACGATATGGAATCTCTTCTGGAAATGGACATGGATGTTCGATATGTCCTGGAGGAACAGGTGCAATATGCCAAATCGAATTTGCGATTTCTTTTGTAAATTCTTCATGCTTTGCGGGAAGTATATCATGTCTATTTGTTCTTCCGCTATTTACGTCTCCCTTTCTCAAAACAAGTATGAATTCGTGCATAATGTTAGCTCTGAAATATTTTGGATATGGATTAATCACAAATGATCCGTATCTATTGGTGCCTCCTGTAACTTTGTGCCATATGATCTCCTCATGTAAATTCCAATTTCCATAAGGTTCTACTAATTTAGACAATAGCATATGAGGTAACGGGATAATTGTTCCGTTTACAACTTCATTTCCAATTACTATACAACAGTAACCTCCATCTTTAGTTACTCTGTATACATGTTCATTAAAGATTTGGACCATTTCTTCGAGATATTCTCCTGTTTCCTTTTTCGTCATGCCACGATAGTAGCCGTTTTTCCCAATATGTGCTTCATAGTCAATGGCGTTTCTATATGGAGGAGAAGTTATCGTAAGTTGCACAAAATTTGCAGATAATTCAGATAGTACTTTTCTACAGTCACCTTGTACAATGGAATTTTGAAAGTCTAGTAACATAGGAATTATAATTCGTTCTATAATCAGCCCATATTCCTCATACTTAAAAAAAATAAACTTGATGATAAATTAAATTGATTGAAATTATCTTGCAAGATCGACAATCAGGCAGCATCTCATCTCTCACATATATCGAAATTCAGCTACCTTAAGACTAAACAGAAAGAATTGAACCGGATTCATGTTTTAACACTCTCATGATCAAATTGAGTGAGGTTGCCTATGATTGGTAATATCTTTGCTATTTTGAAAATACGAGTAGAATTGTATTTACTTACTTTTCTAAGATAAATTCATCTACCGGCATCCCAAAATGTCTGCCAGAAGATGATCTTGCATAAGCCAAGACCTCATCCCCAACTTTTAAATCAGTTACAGATACAAGTTTATTGTCCTTTGTAATCAACCTAATTGTTTCAGCATTTTGCAGTATTACAGTTCCATTAGAATTATCTATCTCAGCCTTTACTAACTTCATTGGTCTGGATTCAATCTTTGACCTGCCAACGGTGGATTTTCTACTCGTTCCATCTTTGTTAACAACAAGAATTTCAACACCCGCTTCAAGTTCGGACAAATATCTTGTAGTTCCATCAGTCATTGCAGTATAACAGTAAACAGCTCCTGCGTTTACTCTAAAAGGTCTTGGTGAAGTAAATGATGAGCCTACTGACTCGTTGTGAACCAGAAATAGGAAATTAGATCTACTGCCAATAAGCATTCCTTCGCCCATGTCCATCATCGATACTGTATCAACACATACTCTTTCACCCATTCCAACGTCCTTTAATTCTAAAATTCTTGCATACTCTAACTTGAAAGTAGGATTATCAAGCAATTCGTGTGAATTCTCAACTTGACTTACATCATCTGTTTCCAATATAACCCCATCAACACCTAGTTCTAAAACAGAGAACATCGTTTTAATTTCTTCAGAATTTCTTGTTGTGGTATATATTTTTGTTCCAGTCTTTTGAAGCTTGGCAATAAGATTCTCAAGTGGAATTATCTTCCAGTCTGTGGCCTCAACAATTACGAAATCTGCACCATATTTAGATGCGAGGACTATTTCATCTAGATCGTTGTTATTCGATATTTTCTTAAGATAACCTACACTTTTGGTTAGATTTTTTTTATTCTTTCGCAGCAATTCGATCGTATCACATACAACAAAATCCGCATTGTCAGATTGAAATATTGTTCTAAATTTCTTGCTTGTGATAACGGAAGGGTCTCCATATATCAGCGATACATTCGACACTTTGGATAAAAAATCATCTAGTTTTTCTTTTTCTACAAGTGGTTTTAAGATAAATTCTCTATTTTTTTGAACTGACAATGTTCTTTAATGCCTCTCTTGGTTTTTCACTATTAAATATGATTCTAGACAATGCGTTGAGTATATTTGGGGGATTTTTATGCTGGAATATGTTACGCCCAAAGGTAACACCAATCGCTCCAGCTTGCATAGCCCCGTCACACATTTCCAATATATCCTCATCAGTAGTGGCTTTTGGTCCACCTGCAATAACCACAGGAACGGGACATGTTCTAACCACTTTTTTAAATGAATCTCTGTCTCCAGTATAAACTGTCTTGACAATATCGGCCCCCGCTTCTGCGCCTATTCTAGCCACATGCGAAACTATTTCTACATCATAGGGATTCTTGATGTTCTCTCCTCTAGGATACATCATAGCAATTAATGGGATATTCCACTCATTACACTTGTCTGAAATTATCCCCAATTTTTGGAGCATTTCAGGTTCTTCCTTAGCTCCTATATTTATGTGAACTGAAATGCCATCTGCCCCTAGCCTTATTGCGTCCTCCACTCCGCCCATTTGCACTTTCTTATTTGGCGAAAGTCCTAGTGACGTACTAGCAGACAAATGCGCAATAATGCCTACTTTTGGAGGTCGAGGCAATGACTTGATAATACCTTTGTTTATTATAACACTTGTAACTCCATTATTTTCACATCGATAAATAAACTCATAAACATCTTCCAGTCCGGGAATAGGACCGTTTGTTATTCCATGGTCCATTGGAATACAAAGCATTTTGCCATTATTCAAGATCCTTGAAAGTCTGATCTGTCTGCCAATAGCCATTAGTATTTAGATATTTTTGTTATCTGACTTAAAAGTGATATGTTTCTTTCATTTTTAGAGAAGAACCAATATGAAAATCTTCTCAGTCTATGCAAAAGATTCGAAACCAAAACCAGATGTAAATAATTGACTTTAATTGTAATTTTGAATAGAACTACATAAAAAATTAAGAATCAGAAAATTACTTGAAGATTATTCGAGAGCGCCGTTTCCTCTTTTTTGAGTTCCTATATCTATTGCCTCAGCAACCGTCGAGATAAAGATCTTGCCGTCTCCAGGAGAACCGGTGCTTACAGTATCCAATATTGCCTTTACTATTTTATCAACATCACCGTCATCCACAACCGTAGATAAGCATGACCTAGAAGAAAATTCTGAAGTATATTTCCCCGTTCCACGTCCTGACTGTACCATAGGCTTTTCACCATGTCCTCTTCCCTTTGCATCATATATTGTAGCTCCGCTATTTCCTATCTTTTTTAGTTCTTCGTTTAATTCCGTAATTTTTTCACTATGAACTATCGCTTCAATACGCTTCATAATTTCACATAAATATATAAAGAATATAAGGTTTTCAAATAACTTTAAACAGATTAAAAATATAACATTGCATAATACTATTACATAAGTATCACAATTTATATATTTTAAAATAATATAACAATTCTTGGACTTGATATGTCAGGTCAAATGACAGGTACTTGGATAAAAGAGGGACAATTGACAACTGACGAGAATTAGGTCAACCTTTTGCTTATTTGAATAAGTCAGTTTCCAATATGTTTTGCATTTTGTAAATCAAATTATCAAAAGTATTTTGATCCGCTAATTTGGTAAAACTATTATTATCAAAACTCTGCGCAATCGTAGAATTATACATAGATTTTTGGAATGACTGCTTTATCTGGTCAACAGAATTT
>DATFEX010000061.1:0-14267 GCA_035250685.1 Nitrososphaeraceae archaeon
CGAGAAATTATTTCTATTCTTCGTCGACGTCTTGTTCAATTTTCTTATTTTGTTCTTTATTTTGTTTATTGATGTATGAGGCAATATAACCGGCTATCTGATTTCGTAATTCTTTTGACCTTACCTTTGCAATCTCGTCTATTGTTTTTTTATTTTGTTGAAAATCAACATTAAATTTCTCTGGATACCGGTTTAAGAGCTCGGTTGAAAGTCTTTTAACTCTATTCAATATCTGACTCTATTCATGTGGGCTTTTTTATACCTTGCTGGTTCTGTTCGACTAAGATACATGAGCTTCGAACTTTCTTTCATCGACTTGGTGGATTACCTTTGGAAACAAACAGGATTCCACTACCATTGCTTCACCTGAAAGACATTTTGAACGATGGAACACATCATCGCCCTTTTTTGCGATATTAATCGCAGCTAAGACATCTCTGTCAATTACAAGATGACAATCATTACAACTCATCAATCTTGTAAGTTTGTCATATTGGGTTCTCTTTTAACAAATTCAAATATTCATTATGTTTATCTAAATCTTTATGTGGACAATATTTGAAATAGCCCTTAACCCAGTTACAATTCATACATAGTACTTGAAATCCTTATGGGAATTTGTTATCCCTTAACCACCTATATAATGCAGAATTACCTCTGTACCCAATCATTTTTTTCAATTCGTCTCGATGTCTTCTACCACCACCATTGATATGGTCGATAGATGAAAATTCTAATGTTTTTTCTCCACAACAGATACAATAAGGTTCACCTTTACTATAAAATGACAATACTAAATATTTTAATTTAATATCTCTTCGTTTGGAATATATTTTCACTGTCAAGATTATTGCTTCTCCATTTTCTATTGCATTCCTTGACCTTTTCTAGATTATTCAACGCATATTTTCTTGCCGACTCATTTCTCCTTTTTCTATATTCTTCATATTGTTCTTCTGTCATCACATTATTCATATCGTTTCTATTGAAGGATTTGCAAATTGAGCTTATTAAAGAAACTAAAATCACATTCTAATCAAAGAATGAAATTGAATTCTCCTCAAGTTTGTCTGCCATATCTCTGGAAGACATGAAAAGAACATTTGCCATGCTTCTTACTACACTCAGTAATACAGAAGTTGGAAGTGTAATAATATTCTTAAAACACGAAGGATATCTAACAGGCCCATCAGTTTCAATTAATATTTTCCCTTGATCTGTTAATTTTAATAATACCTGCTTTTTCTTTGAATAGACTAACGGAGGACCGTAAGAAACATGAAACCCCATACTAAGCGATCTCTCTAGTTGTTGAGGAGAACCATCAAACCAATGAAGACATGTCTTTTTCAGATTATATGTGGATAACACATTTAGAATACTATCAAGTGATTGCCTAGAATGTATTGAAACGGGTTTATCATACGTTTCTGCAATAGTTAACATCTTGTTGAAAACTTGGTTTTGCAACGTTTCGGTATTTTTGTCCCCATCGAAATAAGTCGGATCAAGTCCAATTTCGCCGATCCCATCAATACTTTCGATGTTAGAGGTTACCATCTCTTCAAACTTCGAGATGTTTTCATTTGCATACTGAGGATGGATACCCACAAAATTATATACAATTTTGTTGACATCTTTTCCCCCAAAAAGTCTTAATGCCTTTAGTGATGTGGAAGAGTCGACTGTTACTGAACATGCCTTTATTCGCATGCCCTTTAAAGTAGCAATAATCGATGGCAAAAAACTGTCATATTCAATATCCGTAAGGTGAATATGAGAATCATATAAAATAGGATTCAAATTCGTCAAGTAACCCTATTATTTATAAAGAAAAAATCTACGAAGTAACCAGTTCTATTCTTCTTTTGTCTTTTGTCAACCAACTTACTCTCACCAATCCAAAAATTTCTAAATCAAGTAACGTTTTGTTCAAATCAGCTACCGTTATTTGTACTCCATCTTTTTCTAAATTGTTTAAGAGTTCATTGTCCGACAAATTGCCAACTTCCTTTATTTTTTCTAATACAATATTTCTTAGCGGATATTTCAAATGTCTTCACCAAATTCAGAATGTATGAATTTAATTATTTGATTTAATTACATATTATAAATACTCTTCTAACCTCTTTCTCTTCGAATTATGGGTGAATGTCACCAAGATACTGACAAGTGTTCCATCAAATTCAAATTTCATGCAGCACTAAATTAATTGTAGCAAATGCATTCTGCAAATGTCAAGAGATTGTACTATAGTGTTCCTGTCAACGAAAGTAGGATGCAATTTGCTGGCGTATCCTAATTTCCATGGGTCCAAGTAGAGAAATAAGGAACAATATTGAAAAAATAATCATTGGCGCACAACATTCGCGTTTGATTTAGTTGTCCGTCGACTTTAGGGTAAACACAAATCTTGATCCTTCAAATTCTGTTACTCCCTGTCTCTCCCAATTTACTTCGTAACTATGAGTAACTTGTTTTCCTATTATCCTAATCTTCCTAGGAAGATCAGAAAAAAGTCTCTCTACTTTTTCTAGATTTTTAGTCATCAAAACTGATCTTCGCCTTTTCATTAGATATTTGACTGCAACATTCTTGTGGAGATAACCTAGTTCCTGAATTTTCTCAGTTCCATTATCTATTATGAATTCACGCTTTGTCAATGTGAGCATTCGTCCAATTTAGTTAAAAAAAGTCATTGTCAATTCTATTATATCAAGATGGGTTAAATTGATCACTCATTCACTCTACAGCAAAAATTCTAACAGTTTGTAAATTTTGGTACATATAGTAGCTTTTTAGATATACAAGAAAGGTTTATTACTTTTATAGCGTATATTAATGTCATGTATTCTCAGGCTTTTTCTGTTCCACATGCAGTGAGACAAGTTATTGGCTCTAATACACTATTTTTTCAGGCCCTCAGTACGGGAATAGCAAACTATACAGCATTGGCACAAAAAATTAAACCTGAGGTAGAGAAGCTTACTAAATCTGAAGTAAACATAAACACGCTTGTTGTAGCGATAAAAAGATTTGCAGATTCTCTAGAAGAGAATAGTTACGAAGTCCATCCAATTTTTGATGGAGTGAGAATGACTCTAACTGGAAGCATTATAGATATTGATTTTCATGAAAGTGATGATACGTATCAAGTTATGGACGAAATATTTGAGTTAGGTGGAGGATATAATATGTTCAGGACGAACAAGCAAATTCGACTATTTGCTGAAGACATAGAGGAGATTCGGAGCTTGTTTAAACCATCTCCAAAAGGTGTAACAGGCGAAATAAAAGATGGACTTTCAAAGATCACAATTACCGTTCAGTCAGACAAGGAAAATACATACGAGGTTTTGTCAATTGTTCTTTCCATATTACACAACAACCGTATTCCGTTGTATAATGCATTTTTTACCCAAAATGAAATAGTCTTGATCCTTGATATGGATGATGCGGCCAAGGCGTATGAAGTCGTCAGAGAAAAACTATACAGTCATGATTAGTTCTGACTTTTGCTTTGCTTCTAGTCTAATTCAAGAAAAATGAAAAATAGTAACTGGTACTATCTGTAGTATTGAACGGAGACTTTTTCTCCTGGTTTTCCTTCTCTTTGGGCTTTAATCTTTTTTACACCCTCCTCAATATGTCTCATCATTACGTGAGCTTCTGATGCGTGTCTTGCTGCTTCCTCGGGAGTAGGATACTTTGCAAGGTATTCATGTAATACCAGTGAAACAGCAGTATTGATAACAGAACTAGTGTCTGCGCCACTAAATCCGTCTGTCATTTCAGCTATTCTAGCCAGGTTAACATCTGTACCAAGTGGTTTGTCTTTACTGTGTATTTCCAATATCTTTAGCCTTGCAGATTTATCAGGTAATGGAACTAGCAAGATTTTATCAAATCTTCCTGGTCTTAACAAGGCGGTATCAATAATATCTGCACGATTGGTTGCAGCTAATACTACAACACCTGAAAGGGACTGGATACCATCTAATTCCGTCAGCAATTGTGACACGACTCTTTCCGTAACCATACTGTCTCCACCCATTCCTCTGACGGGAGCTATTGAATCAATTTCATCGAAAAATACAACACAGGGAGCTGCCTGTCTTGCTCTTCTAAAGATTTCTCTAATGCCTCTCTCAGATTCTCCTACCCATTTACTAAGTAATTCTGGCCCTCTTACGCTGATAAAGTTGGCTTCGGATTCGGTTGCAACAGCTTTTGCGAGGAGTGTTTTTCCTGTCCCTGATAGACCATGTAATAACAATCCCTTTGGCATTGCATGACCAAGCTTTGTGTAAAGATCTGGGAATCTTAATGGCCATTCTACGGCCTCTTGTAATTCCCGCTTAATATCTTCTAATCCACCTATAGAAGACCAAGGTACATCCGGTGATTCCAAGTAAACCTCTCTCATTGCGGAAGGAGTAACCTCTTTTACAGCATTTTCAAAATCAGCCTTAGTAACTATAAGCTTATTCAAAACTTCAGGCGATAATTTCTCATCTTCCAGGTTTAACTCAGGAAGCAATCTTCTAAGGCATTTCATGGCTGCTTCCTTACAAAGATATTCCAAATCAGCACCAACAAAGCCATGCGTTACTGCAGCTATTCTATCCTGTTCTACATCAGTATCCAGAGGCATGTTTCTTGTATGAATTTGCAGTATTTCCAATCTTCCGCGTTTATCGGGTACTTTTATCTCAATTTCTCTGTCAAATCTTCCTGGTCTTCTCAGGGCCGGATCTATTGCATTCGGACGGTTTGTCGCTGCGATGACAATAACCTTACCTCTTGCTTCAAGTCCATCCATTAGCGATAATAATTGAGAAACAACTCTTCTTTCTACCTCACCGGTAACTTCTTCTCTTTTTGGAGCGATTGAATCTATTTCATCGATAAATATTATAGAAGGTGCCTTTTCTTTGGCTTCCTTGAAAATTTCTCTTAATCGTGCCTCAGACTCACCATAAAATTTACTCATAATCTCAGGGCCAGAGATACTAATAAAATGAGCATTACTCTCGTTAGCAACTGCTTTAGCAAGAAGAGTTTTACCGGTTCCGGGAGGTCCATATAACAACACACCTTTTGGTGCCTCGATACCCAATTTCTCAAATATTTCAGGGTGCCTCAATGGTAGCTCTATCATTTCTCTGACTTTTTGGATCTCTTCCTTTAGACCGCCAATATCTTCGTAAGTAACTTGAGGAACGCCTCTAAGCGTTTCACCTTTCTCCGCAATGTGGAATATGGTTTTCTGAGTTACTAAAACTGCATCTGATGCCGGAGTTACTCCTATTACTTGAAAAGTAAGTCTACCGCCAAAATAAGGAACCATCACATTGTCTCCTTTGATTAATGGTACACTTTCCAATGCATCGGCAAGGTAACGTTCGTCAATTGGTGGAATTGCTTCCAGTGGTGCAACAATTACCTTTTCTGCAGGAACAGCTTTAATTTTTTTAACAATGACCGTGTCTCCAATGGCAACGCCTGCATTATTTCGCACTAGTCCATCTACTCTTACTATTCCTTTACCTTCATCGGATGGATAGAGGGGTAGACATTTAGCTACAGTTCTTCTTTTTCCTCGGATTTCTATTACATCGCCCGTAGATGCGGTCAAAGAGTCCATTGAATCATAATCGATTCTAGCCACTCCACGACCTACGTCTCGAGTATATGCTTCGAGAACCTTTAGCGAGAGAGTGTTTTGACTCACGATATCAAGTACTATCGTGCCTATCTTTATACCTTTGTCGAGGATTACTCTTCAAAAATCTTCTCTAGTAAAACAGCAGAAAGAATTTTACTTCCTAATTCTTGAAGGCGAAAATTAATTCTATATACTATCATAAGATTACAAATAATGAATTGAAAGCAATTTTGTCCATATCTAACTCATACCAAAAGATTCAAATCTTGATCATATTCCTTATTTCGATTGGACTGTTTTGGGTAAAAGAACATTAGTACGTAGAAGAGGTAGAGGAGGAAAACAGTTTCAGGCCATAAAAACTGGAAAAATTGTGCCTGCTAAATATCCTTTTTTACAACCATCCGAACAAAAAATTGGTTCCATAGTTGACATTGTTCATGAACGAGGGAGAGACGCACCATTAGCCAAGATAGAATTTGATAAAGAAATTAGCTACATGCCAGCTCCTGATGGTATGGAAGTAGGAGGAAAAATTCAAATTGGAAACAACGTCGATTTCAAACCAAACAATATTTTGGCACTAGAATCCATTCCTGATGGTACCCTTATTTGTAATCTAGAAAAGAACATTGGAGATGGAGGAAAACTTGTTAAATCTGCTGGATCATCGGCTATTGTTTTTTCTCACACTGCCCAAGGAGTATCGGTAAAATTACCCTCGGGTAAATTTACAACGCTAAACCCGAGATGCAAGGCCATGATTGGGGTCGTTGCTGGGGCTGGTAGAAAAGAAAAGCCATTCCTTAAAGCTGGAAACAAACAAAAATACATGACTGCCCATGGCAAGTTATATCCAAAGGTAAGAGGTATTGCACAAGCTGCTGTTTACCATCCACACGGCGGTGGAAGGCATCAACATGTAGGTCGTCAATCTTCAGTAGGTAGAACAACTCCCCCTGGTAGGAAAGTAGGTAATATCTCGCCACGAAAAACTGGAAGAGCCAGAATAAAAGAAAAGAAGGAATAATCATTTCTTTCCAAAAACTTTTTTGTGACGTTGTTCATATTCTGAATACTAATTAGTTAAGAATATGACTTTAAAATTCGGAAAAATAATTTCGTTAATGCAAAGTACGCTACGCAATAACAATCTGGTCAGAGCTACTGCTTTGAAAAACTTGCAGACTCAGGAAAATGGAGATCCCTACAAAATATTAATAGGGACAATATTGTCGTCTCGTACTAGAGACGAAACTACGACAAATGTAATTAAAATTCTCTTTTCTAAATTCAAGAATGCCGATGAGCTATCTAGAGCAAATTTGAAGGATATAAAAGAATTAATTCAGAAAATAGGTTTCTACAATGTAAAGGCAGCTAGAATAAAGGAGGTTTCAAAAATACTAGTTGAGAAATATAATAGTAAAGTTCCATCAAATCTAGAAGATCTCCTTTCATTCCCAGGTGTGGGAAGAAAAACTGCAAATTGTGTACTAGTATACGGGTTTAGAAAACCAGCTATACCAGTTGACGTTCATGTCCATAGAATCTCCAATAGAATCGGGATAGTCAATACCAAAAAACCTGAAGAGACTGAGACGGTCCTTCAAGAATCAATTGATAGAAAATATTGGACTGCTGTAAACGAAACATTTGTTGTTTTTGGTCAAAATATTTGCTTGCCAATTAAACCTAAATGTAATGTATGTCGCTTAACAAAATTATGCAAATACTACGAATCCAATAACTAATCACGTTTTTTTCTAATCAGTAATACAAGTATTAACGCGCCTATAAAAATGACGGTTATTAAAGGCACGAAATATAATGGAGATTCCGCAGGGTTACCAAATATAATATCGAATGAAATAGTACCACTGTTAGAATTGTCAGGACTAGTTAATTCATCTTTACCATATAGTGATACTGATCCAATGATGAAATCATCTACTGATAGCTTGTCAATAATAATTCTCTTGCCATTTGTTATGGTTAGTCCCTGATTGTTTGCGTGAGCCACAAAAATGGGTTGATCCCTAGACCACCCATCTTGATCACGTTCGTATACTCTAATATATCCGGATTCATTTGTATTGATAGCTACCCAGAACTTTGCAGTTTTTTCGCTAAACATAGCAAGCTCTATGAATTTCTCGCTTGGCGCGGGTTCTTGAATCTTTATTACGGTTTTTGCATCTGCACTATCCACATATGATAAGTTGTTTTGAATAGTAAATTGCCAATTAGTTGGTATAGATTCTGAAAACTGATAGACAGTAGGTTGTCTTCGAAATGTATTAGACGCATTATAATCAACAACAAATCTTTCTGAATTTTTTGTTTTGATTACATCGTGAACAATATTCTGCGCATTAATTGTAAATGTGGGATATACTATCAAGAATACCGCAACAATTAGTCCAAATTTTAGTGTTCTAATCATGGCTAATCAACTACAAATGGGTTTTCTGATCTTAGAATTAAATCAGAAATTTCTGGACGCATTAAGTGCTTTTCTGGCATTTTACCTGAATTTACCATTTTTCGAATCATTGTTCCACTCAGCTCCTCTTTTGATTCTGTTCCATGTGGACAAGTTTTTTCATTGGCATAAGACATACACGTTTTGCAAAAATAAAATGATGGAAAGACAACTGGCTTAATCTCCAGATCAGGATATTCGTTAAATATTTCTTGTGCTGCAAATGGTGAATAATAGTCTCCCACACCTGCATGGTCTCTTCCAACTATGAAATGTGTACATCCAAAATTCTTTCGCATGATAGCGTGATGAATAGCTTCCCGTGGACCAGCATACCTCATCAGTGTATGAATTGTAGAAAACAGTACTCTATTTTTAGGAAAATAATTCGTAATTAATGACTCGTATGCATCAATTATCAAACTATCATTAAAATCACCTATCTTTTTTTTGCCAATTAACGGATTGACAAACAAACCGTCGTACATATTCAAAGCAGCCTTTTGTAACATTTCATGGGCAACATGCGGCACATTTCTTGTTTGAAAACCTACGACAGTCTTCCAGCCTCTCTTCACAATCTCTGCGCGAGTTTCTGTTGGATGCATTCTAAACTTTTGGATATCATCATGTTCCTTCATTTGAAAAATTTCCATTTTCCCCCCAACCAAGAATTCCTGCATCTTAATGACCCTGGCTACACCAGGGTGTTTCTCATCGTTAGTACCATAAACTGCAGTTGCAATATCGTTCCTATCGTAACCATAGATTTCATCGACATGAAGCTTTGCAAATTCCTGGCCATCTGAACAAAGAACAACATCTCCAAGATCCTTCATTTGTTCTGCGGCTTCCTTTTTCATGTCAAGAATGATAGGAATAGTCCAAGGAATATCATTGCTCAATCTCCCCTCTTTAAGCACATTTAAGAAATCTTCTTGAGTCAAAAAGCCTTCAAGAGGACTGAAAACACCAGTAGATATATTTTCAGCATCTGTTCTAATGTCAGGAGATACTTCGAATGTTTTCAAATCATCGTGACTTCTTTCAGTTCGCCTATTAATTAATTTACCACCATGTGGTAAAATCAGATTAGATGACAATAACTATTATTTACCTTCTTTCCAGTGCAAACCGCATTCCTTATGGGCATCATTTTCCCACCACCACCTTCCAGCTCTAGGATCCTCACCTTTTTTGATAGCCCGGGTACAAGGTTCACACCCAATGCTTGGATAACCTTTATCGTGTAGTTCATTATATGGTACTTTATTCTCGTGGATATGCTTCCATATTTCCTCATTAGTCCAGTCTGCCAATGGATTTATTTTAATTATATTGTTATTCAAAGAATCAATTTCAATCTTTAGTATCTTATTTCTAGTTATTGTTTGTTCCCGACGTAATCCAGTAATCCAGCAATCGAATTGTTTGAGAGCTCTTTTCAATGGTTCAATCTTTCTAATATTGCAACATAGTTTCCTATTTTCAATGCTATCATACATTAAGTTCATTCCCTTGCTTGCGACCATCTTTTCGACGTCATTTGCATTCGGAAAATATACGTCTACAATAATATCATATTTTTTTCTAATCTTATCAATAAGATCATAGGTTTCTTGGTTGAGTCTACCAGTATCCAGTGTAAAGACTCTTGTAAGATTTCTATTGATTTTGCACATCATATCAATCAAAACAACGTCTTCGGCACCAAAGCTTGAAGCGAGCACCATTTTATCGCCAAATTTCTCAAATCCCCATTTTAGTATCTCAGTGGCAGATTTAGATTCCATATTCTCAGCGTTATCTATTTCACTTGTCAACGAACTATGAGCCTTTTTTTCATCATCATTTACCTGCATTATTTGTAGTTTGAGAATTTTAGACTTATAATTATTATTCTTTTTATCACTTTAACATAATAAAGCTAACTAACTTAAATATAGTTGAGGGGCTTTTATCCATTAGGAAGATTCATTATTAGTGTTGTATATGAGTGGTGTGTGGGGGCTTTAGTTTTTGACTCATGATTCTTGGCAAAATATATTCAAATATCAGAATTTAGGCTTTGATCCAATCGGTTGGATATCAAACTGCTCCAATGAAGTCGATTTTTTTTCCCTAGAGAAATCTTTTGAAAGGATAAAGCACAATTCTTGGGGGGATCTGTCGTGGTTTGATTCATTTCACTATAGTGGAAAAAGTCCCGATATAACCCGTAGGATTTACAATGTAAACGAATCAATTTCTGAGGATTTGAAAAACAAGAAAATAATTTCGTTGATGAGAATTCACAATGAAGTAGCAGAAGATGAACAAAGTCTGTCCCACTTACTGGACAATTTTTATGGTAAGAAACCTCCTAAACATCAGTTAAAGAAAGTAGTGCTCTCAACTACATCACAATCTGAATCACAATTTGGACTTGTTGATTACATAGACACACATAGAGGAAATAAGTTGGGATATACTGCAGTTAATATTTCATCTGGTAAATTAATCGATCCCGATGAGGAACCAGATTCGATGATAAACACTTCAATTGCCCTTACGTCAGCCATCGAAAATCTACTTTTATTAGGATGCACGTCAGGATTTAGAATACTACCAATCTATGATGCACCAGATGAAGGTCTGCTGGATAATATAAGAACAAACAATGACAAGTTTACTGCAAAGTATAATTTGTTACTCGATGACTATAGTTCTCTTAAATTAGGAAAGCTGGTTTATGGGGCAACTGCATATGCTCATTCCACAAAGGAATTACCTACAAGATATGATCTTGTTCAACCAGGGATGGTGTTAATATTGACTGATAAATTAGGTTCATTAACACCACTGAGCATTTACACAATAAGTCGAATTGGCGAGATGAACTCAATTTTAAGCAAGCATGAACCAATTGATATATCTATTAAGGATGAAATAATAAAATCTCTAACTCAACCCAGATTTTCCATGGGCAAAGTTATTTCAAAATACTGCGCTGATTTTGGAAAGGAAGTAGATACAAACGGTAACATTATTACCGTTTATCCTGTTGGTTCGGATGGAATTTTGGCATTAATTAATTTAGCCAAAGTGTCAAATGCCCATTTGGTTGTAAATGAAGTACCAATAAAACATGAGGAGTTGGCCAAATTTGCAACAGATGAGTTTCTTGTTTCAAATTCAACAGCTGCAATGAATGGATGTCATTTGATAGTAACAAGTGAGGATTTGGCACCCCTAATTTTGGAAGACCTGAAAAAACTTAACCTCAATCCTCAGATTATTGGATTTGTAAATGACAAAGAACGCTCTATGGTTACCATTAAAAATAATATAAATAAATACGTTGCAGCAAAGCACATTACATCCTTATTCAATATTTCAGTTTGAATACGCTACCAATCAATAAATTGATGTAGATGTCGTAAAATTTTTTTAGTCGACGTGACTATTTATTAGTATGAATACAAAAATCGACAACAATTGCATATTTTGCAAGATTGGACAAAAGAAAATTGATGCCAATATCATAGACGAAAATGAAGATGCAATTGCCTTTCTCGATGCATTTCCACTGACTGCAGGACATACCCTGGTTATAACGAAGAATCATTATGCAAAATTACAAGACGTCGGATTTGACGAAATTAATAATCTGTTTAAGTTGGCGTATAAGATATTACCTTCTATAGAAGATGGAACCAATGTGCAAGGTACGTTACTAGCTATACACAATGGTAAAGAAGCTGGACAAGAGATACCACATGTACATCTCCACATAGTTCCAAGGAAACCTAATGATGGAGGAGCTGCAATTCATTCTATGTTTGACTCAAACCACAGACTAGAAAAAAGTGAAATGATGAGGGTGTTCAAGAATATAAAAGAACAATCTGAAAAGAGAACATTAGACTCAAATTAGTAATTTAGAATTTTCCATGAACGTAGTCCGAGACGGTTAGTTCTTTCAGTCTATTGATGCTTAGTCTTGGAATCTCATTTTGGTTCGTAGGTTCTTGCAATTTGAACATGGTTTTACAAACCCTAACCGAAATCATTCCCAAGATATTTGCAAGTTGTACGTGTTTGTCAAGTCTATCACCTACAAGTAAAGTTTCGCCTGGTTTTATACTCAACATATTTAGAATCCTTCCATAGATTTCTGTATCGGATTTATTATTTCCCTCGTAAGGTAAGACACAACAATTAATGTACTTGTCCATTCCATGTCCTTTGAAAATTTTTGAATATTCCCCTTCATGGTTGCAGATTATCCCTATCCTAAAATTTTTGGTGAGTGTCTCAATCGTAGCCATAGTATCATCGCAAGGGTACAAAAGGTGTTTCTTTGCAAACTCTATCGATGGTAGGATATACCTCAAAATCAATTTTTCATATCCCTTAGGCAGCAGGGCCATGGAAATTTGAATTACTAAATCTTCAACTCTGTCATTTGATAGTTTTCTATTCTTTATGATATCGTTCTTGATTGCGAAATAATTTCTATTATCAATCTTGGCACCAAATTGATTTAATAGGTAGAGTAATCTAGAATCAATAAATGAATAAAAATTTTCCTCGTCTATTAATATCCTCCCAACTAAGAAAATAAATTTTAACATAGAATATCCTTACTACCTATGAATATCAACATTATTTTGAATTGCAGAAATTATGGTACTCCATTAATTCTATACCTGTCCTTTTTTGATTTCCAAATATGATTCCCTGAGCAATACAAAAATAAGTGAAAAAATTGTTACTGCTGTTGAGAGATGCACTGCAACTATTACAGGATTCAATTTGCTTGAAACGACAAAGATGCCCATGACAATTTGAACAATAATCAGGGAGGCAACTATAATGACAATCAGTTTATTTAATTTCCAAAGGCTCTTTCTGATGAATATCAAAGATATACTAGTAAAAATAGCAGCTATAATTGCTACAAGTCTATGAAAGTGTTCGTAGAAAAATTTCTCTGGAGGAAACGCAAATCCGTTTGGGCATAGGGGCCAATCAGGACATGTCACACCTCTATTCAGTGAAGAAATATAGACACCAATGAGCATGGTCGAATAAATTAGGCTCAAAGATATGAAAGGTAATAGTATATTCAAAAATTTGGTATTTTTCATTTTGATCCGTCTAGTGGTGAATCACGTTCTATTTACTAAACCACAGTACATTGGTTCAGTAGAAACTATTTCCAGCCTATTCAGATATGAGAAACTCCCATTCATAATAATTCTTCGTCTATCTTTTCAATTTTATCAACATAACTGGAGCAAATGCATCCCATTATTAGACATCTACCAACATCAAACAGAGAGTATTGTCTATCCTTATTCCCTTCTAGTTGATGGGCCATGTAAATATGACCACAATAATCACAGTTCACAAAGAAGAATATCCAAATGTCCATTATTAACTTTGTCAAACATTATGCTTATTGTTGATACATTAATTGGACTATTATCGCAGATCCATTTTTATATAATAAGTGGGCATTCTTGTACCCGATACACGATATACAATGAACATTAGTGAATTCATTTCTACCCTTCCAACTTCGGTTGTTAAAGGTGATAATGTTAGTTTGCCAGATGGTGTGATAAGGAGAATGTTCAAACTTGCGAGACTTTCCAAGAGAGATATTTTTTATGATCTCGGATGCGGGAATAGTAATGCGGTTTACATTGCATCGACTGAGTATAAAGTGAAGAAAGCAATAGGCGTAGAAAAACGAAAAAAATTAGTTGCGAGTCTTTTGGAAAAAACGCGTTCACTAAGAAATGCGAAAGTAATAATCGATGATATAAGGAGTGTGGATATCTCTGATGGGAATGTGTTCCTTTTTTGGTTTCATGATGAAAAGATGATAAAACAAATGATGCAGAAATTTTCTACAGAATTAAAAGAGGGCAGTAGAGTTATTACCGTCTGGTCACCCCCCGACTTAGTTATACCTAGTAAATCAGATTTTCCCTTTTTTGTTTCCCGAACTCCGTTTAAATATGCCAAGAGTTTAGAAGACCAGATTAAGGCTATCTATGGTCAAAAGTGTCTTGACTTTACAGCGTCTTGGGTATTGGGCGACAAGTATTTGGAAAGCCTCGG
>DATFEX010000062.1:0-3545 GCA_035250685.1 Nitrososphaeraceae archaeon
AGAACCTGCGATTCCTACACCCCTTTTTGGATCAAATTGATATCCGTCACCGACAAACTTTAGTTTCTTTTCTGGATATCTTAATGTGAATCTCTTAATTAGGAGGTGTTTTGAACCTGATTCAATAGCTTTTATGAATCCACCTGCAGAGTTAGTCATGTCGATAATAATCCCCCTGGTCCCAAAATCCCACCGTAGACTAGTAACAATGCAACGAAAATATTGATGAATGCCAATACTATTAGTTTGTACCAACCTGTATGCAATAAAATATCAATTCTAATTCTAGGATTGATACCTCGTGGAAGAAGAATCAACATTATCATACCAAGTGTTTTGAGGGTAAACCAGAAAATTGCATTTACTGTAGTTGCATTGTATATTTTTTCTCCAGTGTATCCAGGTATTATTTCTTCTGGAAAGATTTGGGGTCCTGCCCATCCGCCCAGGAATAAGATGACAAATAATCCAGCAAGGGCGTACAGTTTAACATAAGTACCTAATTGGATTAGCCCATAAATCATTCCCGAGGTTTCAGTTAACCAACCTGCAACAATCTCACTTTCTGCTTCTGGGAGATCGAATGGAATTCTTTCAAGTTCTGCCAATGAAGAAATATAGAATACAAAAGCACTAATTGGTAAAAATAACACAAACCAATATGTGTATTGAGCGTTTGCCATGTCAGTAAGATTTAAGGATCCTGTAAGGATCACTACCGACAGAGCAGAGAGAATAAATGGAATTTCAAACGCGATCATTTGGTGTAGCGCTCGCATTCCACCAATGAACGGGTACTTACTGTTACTAGCCCAAGAAAACAAAAGTGCGATAAGTGGGAAGAACCCCAAAAATGCGAATACGGCTACTATACCCACGTCGAGATCCGCGACAACCCATCCTGGAGCAGCAGGAATTAATGATACCACAGCTGCAGCTGTTACTACAAATGCAACAGGAGCTGCCCAAAATATAGGCTTGTCAGCGCCCGAGGGTACTATGATTTCTTTTGAAATTAATTTCAACCCATCGGCTATTAATTGCAAAATACCTTCAATCTTTCCGGCATAAAGCGGTCCTATTCTTAGCTGCATTTTTGCAAGGAACTTCCGCTCAATAAAAATAGTTGCAGCAGCTAGTAGTGCAGCATAACTAAAGCCGGGAAATACTGCTACTCGGAATAGATCTGTGTGAATCAAGAAATTAATAATTGGTATAGTACGCGTAGGGTCAACCATCATGGAGAAGAATAGATACGGAGTCAAGACTTCTCCGTTTACAGGAGGTAGAGGTACATAGAAGAGGATAATAAAGATTAACGGGAGTCCTACTAATGTTACTATAATAAGTATCCAAAAAATTAACTGAATAAGACTTACTACAAAGTTCCCAAATCTAAAGTCTTTTGGAGCAGTAGCCAATTCTATTCTACACTTTTCCTCCTAATCAACTTAACACAGGTTATTTTTTCCTTACCGACGTATTTTTTGGAGTGATATCTTGATAAAACTTGCATGTTTATCTGTCAGCCTCCACCGGCCAGTAATTTAATGACCAATAAATTGATGGCATGTCAGCCAATTTTGATCCTATCAGAAGGTACGGTAGAGCAAGGATATTCCTAAATGAACCAACTGATAGTTTCACTCGGTATGGCTTTGGTGTACCATCACTTACGATGTAGTATCCCAAAGCACCCCTTCCTGATTCAACTCTCTTATACGACTCTCCAGCCGGACCCTTTGGATTTGGTTGCAACTTAGCCCTCACTTCACCAGACTGTGGCATTTTATCAAGTAATGTTCTTATAATTTGACACGACTCTCTCATATCAAGAAATGGGACCATTGATCTTGCAAATGAATCACCGGTCTTCATATATTGTACTTTAAAATCTATCTCGTTGTAGATATCGTATGGTTCTGCCTTTCTGACATCAAACGGAATTCCTGATGCTCTAAGAACAGAACCTGTTACTCCAAGCTTTATGGCATCTTCTTTTGTTAGAATGCCTACTCCTTCAGTTCTCTGCCTGAATAACGGATTATTATAAAAAATATCTTCATATTCATCAAGTCTTTTTTCAAAATAGGCAACTTGCCTTAAACATCTGTCTTTAAATCCTTCGGGCATGTCGTTTCGGACACCTCCTGGAATATTAAATGCGTGAGTAACCCTAGCGCCAGTAAGCGCCTCTAATAGATCAATGAATAATTCTCTGTCCCCAACTGGCCACATAAACATTGTAGAATGTCCTAGAAATATGCCGTATATTCCGAGCCAGTAAAGGGTGTATACCTGCCTGTTTAATTCTGATGCAAGTGCTCGAATGTATTGCCCTCGAAGTGGAACTTGTATATTGGTAAGTTCTTCCACTGCCAAGCTGTATGAATAGGTAATATTTGTAGAATCATGAATTACCGGTCTTTCAAGATGAGGGATATTTTGAATAAAATTCCTGTATTCGCACATTTTCTCCTCCCCTCTATGGACATAACCCGGGTCTGGATCGCAATAAACGACATAATCTCCATCCACCTTTATGGTAAACCTAAAGTGTCCTGATCCAGGATGTTGCGGACCTACGCTAAGTGTCATTAGTCTATCTTCTTCGGTCTCTTTGACTATTTGTAGCCCCATCTTAATAGTTTCATCAAACTTTTCGTCTAGATTTTCCAACAAATAACACCTATCTTCCCTTAATTCGGAACTCCTTTCGTAACGGAGGAATATCTGCCCAGTCCTCTGGAAGCAAAAATCTTTCATTTCTGGGATGACCTTCAAAGTATACTCCTAGCATTTCAAAGGTTTCCCTTTCATGGTACTCTGCACTTTTAAATACATCAATTAGCGTTGGCATTCTAGAATCGTTCCTATTTACTCTTGTCGAGAGAGCTAAAACATGTGAAGAAAGTTTTTCATCTGAATATGAGCTCAAGTGATAAATTACTTCGATTTGGTTATCTTTTGGATAATCGGTCCCTGAGACGGATTCTGCATGATCTAATCTTAGAGTGTCTTTGATAAAGGTGGCAACCTGAACGATCTCATTTGGAGGAACAAGAATCTTTGTTCTTCCAGGTCGCACATAAACGACTTGCACCACCTTATCGGTAAATCTTGTAACTAGCTGATTGACAATACTGCTTTCAAATTCTGGGGCTGTTTCAGTTTTTTTTGACAATGAAGTTTGTGGTGTTTCCATTTTTTCCTTTTGCTCAGAACCATTTTGGTTATTGGATTGATTCGAGCTCATTTATCTTATCTTCGACCTTTTGATTTTTTCTTGTAACAACATACATCCTTGAATCAGAGTTTCGGGTCTTGGTGGACACCCAGGTACATATACATCAACTGGCACTATTCCATCTACACCGGGTAGCACATTATAAGAATCAATATAAAGTCCTCCTGTAATCGCACAAGCACCCATAGCAATAACATATTTTGGATCTGGCATCTGATCATACACCATCCTTAATCTTGGAGCCATCTTTCGTGTTACAGTACCTTGAACAACAATCAAGTCACATTGTCGCAATGAA
>DATFEX010000063.1:0-27279 GCA_035250685.1 Nitrososphaeraceae archaeon
GGTGTTTGGAGTTGTCAAGTTAGGTTGGGTGTTTGGAGTTGTCAAGTTAGGTTGGGTGTTTGGAGTTGTCAAGTTAGGTTGGGTGTTTGGAGTTGTCAAGTTAGGTTGGGTGTGTGGAGTTGTCAAGTTAGGTTGGGTGTGTGGAGTTGTCAAGTTAAGTTGAGTTAGAGAAAATGCATCTGGGATGGCTAAGTTCGGCTGAGCTGTAATTAAACTACTTGTAGAAAAATGTAAAAGACCAATGAGAGAGATGATATAAACGCAGTATAAGCTGAAATTTGTTGACACTTGAACAGGTCAAGAAAATTGCTAATAAATCATCAGGTTCATATGATGTGTCTTCATAGTAAATAATTACGATCCTTAGATATCCATAAGACTAGTTGTAATTGCATCACTTTTTTCATATTTCTCAAAAGGTCAAAAAGATAATCAAATTCTTTTCTAAAAGAATCAGAAAAGAAATCTTTTGTAAGAAAAATACACATAAGGATCTAGATTTCACTTTCAAAGTTTTATTGGATTATTTCGGTAATTTAATAAAATGATTATCCATAACTGCACTGGTAATTTAATAAAATGATTATCCATACCTGACATGTTTTAGAAAAAATAGATGCTAGTTATTTTGTACAATTATTTTGAAAAAGATTAATTCAAAGATGTATAAAGACGAGTAGGTAGCGTACGTTACTAAATATAGTATTAGTTAACTGTGGTAGAAAAGTGGCTGCCTAAAAAGAGTAAGAGAATCATTCCATTAGGTGTCTTACATCGCCTTCCAAAATACCAGATTCATTATGAAGTCTATCAATGTGCTTTGAAAGACCCTCTTTTGTATCAAATGGAGAACCACAATATGCACATTTGAAATTTGCTTTACTAGAATCTTTTACATATTCTATTGATTTGGTATCAATAATACATACTGGTGTTCCATGAAGAACTTCATCAATGGATGAAAGTGCGATTGCTTCCATTTTCCTGGATATGTCTTCGCGTGAGATTATGCCAAGAACAGCAGAGTATGCATGAACCATCAATTGTCTTACATTCCGCTTGTTCATGATTGTAAGAGCATCTTTTATGGTATTTTGTGGATTGACTGCCAGAACAGGCGATGTCATTATCTCTCTCAGCTTAATTTTTGAGGGATTTTTGCCCTCAGATGTTACTTTATAGAGTATATCAGTTTTGCTTACCATTCCGACCACTTCTCCAAGGTGTGTCGCCAGGACACTTCGCTGGTTTCTTTCCTTCATTCTTTTTATTGCTTCATCCAGAGACTTATCAGCTTCAAGTATAATTGCATCGTTATTCATTAAATTTCCAACAGGCCATGATAGGAGTGAAGAGATACTTTCGGAAACTAGGGCACTAGTCATGAATATATTATTGGGAGGATATATTTATATATATAGGAAGTTTATTGCGGATATATTAAGTTAGGATTTATAACAAATAAAGTTGATATAATGATAATTTTTCTTTAAAGCATTAAAAAAATATAAAAAATAGAGAGCTGTGGTTTTCTATGACTGACGATGTATTGTTAAGACAAAATTCGTACAAAGTTTGTACTATCCTCAAATTTCAGAATAATAGAAAATTTACAAAGGAAGTCTAGCCAATATGTCCCTCAAATTAAGATAGGTTATGACCATTTAGCTCAACTCTTAAAACTAATTTACGACTGCCAATGGGAAATACATCACTAATAAACTTTGAAGTAACATGAATATTAATGGGCAAAGAAACTTACTTTGTTTTTTCAGTCGTTGCTGCATTTATTTTGATTTGTATTCCCTCAATCACCTTTGCTCAGTGGCCCATTACCGCGGACCCCTCGTTAGCACAAAATGACGTTGATGTTGACTCCAGTGGAAACAGTAATCAGACTTTACCATCAATTAACGAGAATATTTCATATTCAGGCGTCTTGCCATAGGCGAAACCCGTCATGTCTCTTTAAATTGCCAATATCGAAAATGAGATTATAGGCCGAACTATGCATTCATATCCCAATTACAGCGGACAAAGAAAGATGAATATGACCTGTTAAGTACCTGGGAGAAATATCGAAAGGAATGAAGTACTAATGATCTCTAAGCTCATAACATATTCTTAATATTTGTTGTTCATTCATTAGCAATGGCAGACGAGGAAAATAATATCAATAGAAAGCAGGAAAATCAAGAAGACATAGTATCACCAGATGAGAACCCCGATATTACACAACCAGAAGAAAATCTTAGACAAGCAGCGGAAAACCTTCGAGAAGAGGCGAAAATGGTTGACGAAAATAAGCCTGACGATTCTATTCAGCCCCAGAAGACATCGGAAAATAAGACTACAGAAGTGAATACAGACCAGGGAGATCCGGAAAAGGTCGCGAAGAGAATTGGCAATGCTAATACTGGCATCTTAGGACGCAGGCCGATCATAATAGTCTTGATTGTAGGAGCTATAGTGTTGAGTGGTTTTTTGCTTTATTCACAGATTCAATTGAGTAACCAGGCGTATAAGATTGAGAACTTTAACGCACTTTGGAACCAATCACTAGCAGATCTTCGTAGTGGAAACACATCTATAGATGAATATTGCAACAATCGCGTTCATGACGAAGACATTTGTAATAGATTTAAGAGTCTACAGTACATGAATTGAAATAATAAAAAACCTACTCACTTAACTTTTTGTTATGGGGCTTCGTAAATTTGTATCTCCGCAATTTTGCGATTTTAACTTAAAGCGAGAAAGAGGCGAGGTACATAAATTTAGACCCTCAAGACATTCATTTAGGATTCTTGCTTGCTATTTTTTCTAGCCTTTTTTTGTTTTACATTTTTAGTCTTCGAAGTTTCTTGACTTAAAAAACTCTTGAGTTGCTCAACGTTTTCCTGATATGCTGTTGTTCGAAAAGGATCAATTGGGATATTGTTCTTGCGTACAATCCGAGTATCTGTTACTCCTGACCGTACTAGTTCATTCTTTGAATAACCCCTCGCATATCGTGAAATTTGAATTCCGTTGGTTACTGTCTTAACTATTCCACGCTTGATAGTATGCTTCATAGTTAAAAAAAATAAAGATCTAAATTAAAAGGTTTCTTGAATGATTCGCCCTTTTCTGAGGTGGACTTGTCTATCATAGTCCGTGAACACGATTTCAAGAGTTAATTTGCTCTATTCAATGAATTACACTTGAATAAAATATATTATGTTTCAAAAAATCATTCTGCTCAAGGAGCTGAGCGCCGGGGTAGCTCAGCTTGGTCAGAGCGTTCGACTCATAATCGAAAGGCCGCGGGCTCAAGTCCCGCCTCCGGCACGTTATGATAGCTAGAGCATTTTGAAAAAATAAAGAGATATTTATGCCATTAATTTTCTAGTTGTTAGTTGTCAATCACGTTCGAAATTCTAAAACCAGTCATAGATTTCGTTATATCATTCATATCTACCTTAGGATACCCCGGTATTTTTTTGCTAAGTGTGCTAGAAAGTGCCCTCATTCCAATTCCAAGTGAAATAATAATGCCATTTTCAGGTTTTCTAGTTAGCAACGGGACATTTGATCCTATTAGTGTAGTACTCGCTGGCACCTTTGGAAATCTGGTTGGCTCAATCTTGACATATTTCTTGGGAATAAAGGTTGGAAGAGCATTCATATTAAAATATGGAAAGTATATCTTGTTTAAGAAAAGTCATCTAGAATTTACTGAAGAATTATTTCAGAAATACGGTGATAAGATTTCATTCTTTTGCAGATTATTACCTGCAATCCGAACATATATTTCTCTACCATGTGGTGTTGGTAAAACTAATTTTGTTAAATTTTCAATTTATACATTTCTAGGATCACTTATCTGGAATGCAATGTTAACTTACGTTGGTATCATATTTGGACACAATTGGAAGAATATAGACAAATACGCAATATATCTCGATATAGTATCCGCCGTTGTTATTTCGGTATTCGTAATTTGGTTCCTTGTCAAGATTCGAAAGCGATCCAAAACTAATCATAAAAGAGAAATTCCAAGCAGTGACTGAAGCAAAGAATTGTACTGCGAAAACTAATAATTTGCAATAGATTCGTTTATTTGCGATAATGTCATCAATCAGTATAATTTATGAATATTGGTATAATATCGGATACCCATGATGACCTCTTAAGTGTTAAGAGCGCAATAAAGATATTCAATGAAAATAAAGTCAGCTATGTAATTCATGCTGGTGATTATGTTTTCCCCGGAGTGGTAAAGGAATTCAAACATTTGAATGGCAAACTTATAGGTGTGCTTGGAAACAATGATGGAGAAAAATTAGGATTACTAAAAAATTTTCAAGAAATTGGCGGAGAACTGTATGGTGAATTTTGTGATTTGCAATTAGATAATTTCAAAATAGCTGTATATCATGGTACCAGTAATAGGATGACAGAAGCCATCATCTCAAGTCGACTGTACAATCTGGTCATTCATGGCCATACACATAAGAAACGAGATGATAAAATAAACGACGTTCTCGTGCTAAACCCGGGTTGCTCACATAGAGAATTTCCGAATATCGAAGGAGAGACTGAAACAGAACCATCAATCATCATATTTGATACTACAAGAATCTCTCACAATTTTATTAGATTATGAATTTAGGAATGATATCTTATTTAGTAATCTATTACCATATTGCCAGAAAATTTTGATTATCTGCAGATTTAGCTTTTTATTCTTGTTATTTTTACCTTTTCAAGGACTTTCCAATATTCAACTTCAGCTCCCTGAATAATTTTTTCTCGAATTTCCTCTTCAGCTGAAGAAGTTTCAAACATTTCGAAAGTTTCTAGATCCATTACTTGATACGTTTGTCCAGAAATAGAGATAATTTGACCATTTCTCTTGTCAATTAGTGGAACATCCACACTTGCAGAAACAGGTGATACTAGACTATGCTTTGACCCGTCGAATACAGAGATAGCAGAAACTCTCGCTTTAGCCGAACCATGTTTTCCAGGCTTACTATGATCGTATGACACAATCCGGCATGGTTCGTCGTCAATAATTATATAGGAACCTACTTTTAGGCTCCCCAAATCCATCGGTTTGCTCAATATTGGTCGAAAAAGTAGAAAATTGCTTCATATTTAACGGTTCTGATCGGACCGTACTACCTTAATTTCTCTAAAATAGAAAAGCTTACAAGATTAATAAGAGGAATCCCTTTTCTTGCAACATCTTTTCTTGTTTTTTCACAATAATTCTGATCACTCTGATGACTCTTTTTACCATTAACTTCTAAAATTATGATGTTATCGGCATGTGGAAAAATAAATGGCAATTTCTTGTTATTCATAAATTTTAGATTTCCAAGGTTCGCGCTTACGACCATATCTCTTCTCGCTAAAATGCCTGCAATATCTCTTAATTCATCGTTATCTTGATCGTATCTTGTATAATACATTGAGACGTAACTGACCTTATCGTGGTATTTTTCGAATAATTCTGTTTCATTATTGAAGAGAAAGAGAGAACTATTTGGTCGTTGATACTTTGAAATTCCCTCAACAATATTGTCAAGGCCGTCATATTTGACAAGAATGTAGTGATTGGAATTATTAGGAAAATACGGCTTACTTTCAAATGCAAATGTAGCCGTAGCAAAGTACAAATCTTTAACAACGTCAGAATTTTTCCAATACTCTATCAAATTTTGAGCATTGTTATCTCTAGGATAGCATATGTATCCGCAAGATGCAATTGAAGTATCACTCAATTCTACAATCGTAATTGAAGAGCAATATTTATACCATTTTTATTTTGACTAATATAGGCTTGGGATTCAAATAAAATATTAGAAATTCTAAACGTTTTATATTTTCATTTCGTGCTTTTAGCAGTATGCCATAGTGCGGAGTCTGTGTTTTTTATTCTCTTTACATAGAAAGGAATCATAAAATAGCATATACATGTAGATAGCGCTCCTAATGGATTCTTACTGGCTACGCGAAAAAATTCCTTCAGTGCAGTTATTGGTGCAAGTTGATTTTTCATGTCGTATCCAAGGTTTTTTAGCTGATTGTGGCCATTCACTGCCCTAACAACTTGGGATATGAAATCAACAAATGTTTTTGTTGGCTTGAATAGAACAACAGCATTAGGATTGAATACTACATCATATCCCATTTCCAATACTTTGTTTTGTAAGTAGAGGTCTATGGCAATCAGTCCTTCAGGTATGGATATTTTTTTAGCAATGTCAGATCTTATCGATAGACCTCTGCCCATTACGGTGTATTCAGAAAGTTGTCTTTTCCTCACGGATTCCAACCATTCGCTAATAAACATAGTTCCCTTAGCTGGAATTCCTGCATCTTTGATGGGCCTTGCATTAGATGCACAAATACCTACATTATTATTGATTTTGCGAACCAATTCTACCGTGCAATTTGCGTCTGGTATAACATCGGCGTCATATAGGACAATAATTTCCCCCGTTGCATGTTGCATTATGTTGTTCCAGGCATTAGCTGCTCCTTTCCTCTTGTCCTCATGAAGAAAGATAATTTTATTTGAATGATCTTGCCTGAACTGCTCAACTATATTGGGGGTATCATCTGTTGAATCATCAGAGATTATTATTTCGACAATATCGATCGAATCTAAATTAGAACGAATCACATTTCCTAGGATCGTCTTAATATTTGATTCTTCGTTGTAAGATGGAATTCCAACTGATACAGTAGTCAAACTCTCTTAATTTACAATTTAGCATATTTTACTCTTCATATATTTTCAATATTATTCCGACATGATTTTCTGCTTTGTACTTGATTAAAATATGAATATATTCATAAGAAAATCACAAGTTAAGAATTGACATCTAATAGTATCGGGCATAATTCTCCTCTTAAGCCAAGTAATTTGATTACGCCCATTATTATCGGAAATTACACCAATACCTCTAGTAGCGACCTTCAAGTAATGTCGGATAGAAATCTAACAGATAGACTTGAAAAAATACTATCTCTTAAAATGAATAAGGTAATCATTTTTGGGACCCCCAAGGCACATAATTCAACAGGATCGGAGGCGTGGAATAATAATGGAATTGTCCAAAACACCATACGTAACATAAAAACAAGCTTTGACAAAAAGCTGCAGGTTATAGCCGACGTATGTGTTTGTCAGTACAATTTATCGGGGCATTGTGGGCTAATGAATTATGAAGACAATCATGTCGACAACGATAAAACTCTAAATTTCATGTCAAAAATCTCGCTTAGCTATGCAGAATCGGGCGTAGACATCGTTGCACCATCATCTATGATGGATGGGTTAGTTCTTTCAATTAGGAATAATCTCAATAAGAACGGATTCACAGACACTAAAATAATGTCATTTTCAAAACAGCATTCTTGCTTATACTCACCCTTTAGAATGACAGCATTTAAGAAATTTTCAAAAATTGACAAGTCTGATTATCAGATAGGATATTCCAACTCCAGAGAAATGTTAAGAAAAATAGAATTGGATTTCCGTGAGGGAGCTGATATTATAACAATAAAACCATCGATGTCTAATCTTGACCTGATAACCAGAATTGTCGATAGGGTCAATTGTAGAATAGCTGTTCAACATGTATCTGGCGAATTTGCCATGCTAAAGGCCGCTACAAGATATAAACTCATTGAAGAACATGAATGGATGATTGGGTATTTTTCGTCTATGATACGCGCAGGTGCTAATCACATAATATCTTATGGGGCTGAAGAGATAGCTGCCCTAGTTTAGGACAGTTACGAGCTAGATTATTGCAATTTATGTATTGAAGATAATTTTTTATGAACCGTATTATTTCTTTAGCTGTATTGCATTAATGACGCCTACCTGTCCTGGTCTTGATATTACTCTTGCTAGACCTAATTCTGTTTCTATTACCGTTCCTTTGGTAATTACTCCTCTTCTTTCGTAATCCTTGTTGGCAGTGTTTTTGATAACTCTAAGAATTTTCGACTTTGTAGTCTTATTTTCCTCCACATTTGAAACATTCGCGAACTCGACAGTTTTCAGGGCAGTCTTACTGTTATCTCCACGCACTCTTCTTGTCACTTTAATATTATTTCCAAGCAATGCTTCATTTGGATATCTGTCTATTTCGAATTTTCGCCTGCTTCTCATGGCAATTTTTCTACCTCCGGTGTATTTTCGACCGGATAGATTCTCGATGGATTTCTTCATGATTGCATGATAATTGGAATTGAACCATATTATGAGGTTTTCTATTGATTAGTCAAATGGGTAAAGTAGCTATTTTAGAATCATTTTGTTTTTGAGTGCGTTGAGATCATTTATCCCAAAATATTCTTCAAATTTTCTGCTTGTTCTATAAATTTTCATTCTTCCTAATCGTTCTGATTCAATGAATGCATGAGCTCTTAGCTCTTTTAGATGTGTGTAGACCTGGCTTCCTCGAATTTGGACTAGTCTTTTTGATGTGATCGGTTGTTCATAAGCAATAAATGATAAAGTTTTCAACGCTCCAACAGGGATCAGAGGTTGTTGAGCAAATCGTCTAATTAGAGGCATATAAACAGGTTTTACTTGAAAGACAAATTTGTCATCACCAAGCTGGGCAATTTCTAATGCTGTCAGCACATTTTGAGTTTTTATTATTAGTTCATGTAGTAGTTTGACTACCTTTTCTTTAGAATTAATTCCAGCAGCCCTCATTAAATCACTGATTGATAGAGGTCTACCGGCAGCATATAGAGCTGCTTCAATTCTTGCTGTAATTTCAGCGTCAGGGAGTGATTGAGGCACCTGTGTGTTCCTTAGTTAGCAAGCTTTATTATTCAATGTTTTCGTTCAAGGAAATCAATATTTCATCGTCTTTTTGCTCAACATGTACCTTACTCTTCATGGCAAGATATAGCATTGCTATGAAGCATCTAACAATTTCAACAGAATTCATTTTAATTGTAAGATTCTTGAATTCGACACGCTTGTCAGCAACTACAATGTCAAAAATCATATCCTCATAAGATTGAAGAATCTTTTCAAACTTAACCAAGTACTCATCAAAGTTGAATGTTTCAACAGATTCTAGATTGAGTTGATTTCGTCTGGGTTTTGGATTTGCCAGACCATTTATCATGTTCTCAAGTACGTGCAATAGTTCTTCTAGGGTCACTGGGTAAGTAGGCTCTATCCTAAAGGGAATTTCAAGTGGTTTCAGGTTTGGAATAGGCTGAATATCAACAACTTCAACACCTTTCTTGATTTTAGAAATCTTCTCTAATCGTAAGATGCTCTCTACCTTGAGACGATAGATCAGTGAAGAAGTCAAGGCTGCGATACCACACATTCGAAGATCCTTTTTCCCACTACTATTGAGTAGTTTCAACAACATTTCCAACAACAATGACACATCAATTTCCCAAACATCCTTCTTTGATAAAACAGCCGGATTGAACAGTAAATCTAATGGTGGTTGAGATATGCTCTTCTTTGTAGTTATGTCAGCTTCCGACATCTATGGTTAGATGAGTAGCTTGATAATATTAATTGGTATTGTCTAATATTATACAGACTTATTATAAAATTAAGTTATGATGATTGGAAAAACATTCAAAAGTCACTGTATTGTAAGATAAAAAAAGTGGAGAGTGTTTACATCAATGGCTTCAAAGAAAGAGATAAGGGACAAGGAAAATCAAGAAAGACTTGCAACTGCTATCAGCACCTTGGACAGTATTGCCAGGAATAATAATATTCAAAAAAATATTCGAAATATTGTAAGGGAGATCTTGACAGGAATTAAGGATGAAAAAAATGGATCCATTTCAGTCAGGGCAGCAAATACTATAAGTATGTTAGATAACGTGACTCAAAATCCGCAAATGCAATCTCACATACGGACTTTACTGTGGCAAGTAGTTTCAACTCTAGAGAGTATAAGAGAATAAATTAGAAAATACATCCTCAATTCAAGAAGAATCAACATTCTTGGCTTGTTTTAATTGAGGTGGAAGTTTTTCAAGTTTATGAGTGGGATTCGCAAGGTAATGTCTAGACGCACCTTCCCCGCTAAGCACAATATTACAATTAATACATTTGTATCTTATAGCCAATTACAATTATAGTTATACCTACATATCTAAAAAGATACTGAACGAACTATTCATTTTTCTTCTTATCTATCTGTAAGAAGCAGTAGAATCCAAAAAATTGATGCGAAATGCCCAATGTTAACTACAGGAGTTAACCACAAATCAGGTACTCTGGTTTTGAGTATGTTTGACTTTTTTAGAACAAACTTGTCCGAATCTTCAGAATTTTCTAAAATATCTCCCATGAATCTGTACTAATCTGCGTTAATGAACTTGAAAATGCAAATCTAATACAAAAGACTTTAGCATAACTTGAATTCAATATTACCAATAAGAGGACCAATAATAGCAATCCATTTTGTCCAAATTTTTTAATTCTGACGGATTCAATTGTATACATGAAATCCACGTAGTAAGATATTATCTTAATTTGATAATTTCTCTACTATCAGGAACAATTGATCCTATTTTGAATCTTGAGAAAATACTACTTGCTACGTTTTCTGACTTTGATTTTTCACCATGATTAACCAGAACCCTTTTTGGTTTTACTCTTGCTGTGAAATTCATAATCTGGTTAAAATCACTATGACCGCTAAATCCATCAATCTTCTGACTCGCGCATCTTATGGGAATAACTTTAACCTTGCCCTTTTCATCGAGCATGCTTATTTCCATCAAACCGCCATCTATGACACGTCTTCCCAAAGTACCATTTATCTGATATGAAACGAAGATAATGTTATTTTTCTTGTCTGGAGCGATTTTCTTGAAGTATTCCACAGATGGACCTCCTTCCAACATTCCTGAGGTTGCCATTATAACACTTGGATTATCGTCATTAAATACATCTTCCCTTCTTTCGTGACCGTTAATTACCGTAAAGTATTCCGATCGAAATGGATTCACTCCATTAGAGACAGATTTTCTTACATCAAATCCAAGGTAATGTGCATATGCCATATGTATTGCACTTGCTTCGGATATCATTCCTTCAATAAAGACTGGGGCCTCCATAAGGCGTCCTTCTCTCATTTCCTTATCGAGGACCAACATTATCTCTTGTGCCCTACCGACGGCAGGGACTGGAATGAGTACTTTTCCACCAGATGACAATGTCTTGTTAATTGTGTCTGTAAATGTCTTGTATACCACAGATTGATCTGGCATTATATCGATTGAGTTACCGTATGTGCTTTCAGTTATCAATGTCTCTACTCTGGGATAAACGGATACGGCGCTATCCAATAATTGAGTTCTGGCATACTTGTAATCTCCTGAATAAAGAATGTTATGAGTTCCAAATACATTGATGTGTACCGTTGCACTTCCCATTATGTGGCCAGCGTTGTTGAATGTTATGGTAACGTCGGGAGAAATATCGGTAGGTTTTCCGTAAGGTAACGTTATACAATGCTTGATTACTTCATTTACATCTCTTGCTTCATATGGTAAAAATGTTCCGTTGCTCTTTGAAATTTTTACAGAATCATACTGAAGTAGCGTCATTAAAGGAAGTGTGGGTTCAGTGCAATAAACCGGTCCCTTGTAACCAAACTTGAATAATGCTGGTAAAAATCCTTGATGGTCTATATGTGCGTGACTTATTATTACAGCATCTAGTTCATCCAGATCGAAATTAAACCAGTCCAATCGTGGATAAGCTGAAATTCCTAAGGGTTCACCAGGATTTATCCCACAATCAAGCATTATCTTGCTTTCCGATGTTACTACAATAAAACAGGAGCGTCCTACTTGTTTAACGCCGCCCAGACAAAAAAGTGCTATTTCCTCCTTATTCCTAATCTTTGATTTTAGTTCGGTAATCTCCGATCTATTGTCACTTGATTGATTTACGAAATTCAAATTGGAATCATTGCTTTCCAAAACTAATGGTGGCCGAAAAACTCTTTTCCCAAGCGATTGTAAGAAAAGATTCCTTTCCTTAGCAGAACTTTTCTGGGTAGAATGAATCATGTTCATACTACTTGATTGAATATGTGGAGACCGCAAAGTATGGGCTATCCATCCAGTTGCCTGTGCAATTTCGATTACCATATTTGCATCTATAGATTCTGGTCGATTTACTTCAAGGACTACTTCCCCAGTCGCATCGTCACAAAATACAGCAGATATAGTAACTTCACTTGGTAACATCTTAATTACTGCGGATCTTGTCTCGTCTTCTGATAGCCTAATCGAAGGATCGGTTCTTACTACAAATCTTTTTTTGACATTTTTTGAAAGTGATGAGAGATAGTATGTTAATTCAGTTAATGAGAATTTAGGATTTAATGTATAAAGAGCAATATAGGGTCCTTCAAATCTTATGCTTGTGATTTGAGATTCCTTTGGAATTGATTTCATAATAATATCCTTGAAAAAATCTTCATCCACTTTTTTTGCATGTTGAATCTGATTTGGATTCAGGGTATCGGCAGGCTGTTTGGCCTTTCCACTGTTCTCTAGGGTAGAAATACTCTTGTCTACAGAATTATCACTTAAATTTCCTTTACTCACTTTGACATTCTTCTAGATACTCGATCTGATTTCCATCATCCTTACTTTAATAGTGATAATCAATTATTATCACAAAGCGTCATAGTAAGGCATTAAAGTTCTTACCGGATGTATCCATAGTGAAATTGAACCTCTCTCTTAATATATATTTTGGAATTTATGGCAATTAAGATGGAAGATATGGAAGAAGTAAGGACATGACCACAATAAGAATCGTAATTGTGGATACCGCCGATGAGATTTGGTTGAGACGATTCTTGTTCATTTTAGATCTACTTTCTATTAGTGAGCTGTATAGTTGACCTCCGTCCAATATTGATATTGGAAGTGAATTAAATAATCCCAGATTGAAATTGATGAAAAATAACCAATAGAATGTATTTGCAACTATGGGAAATGAATCTCCAAATAAATTCGAATCATATTTTGGTGCCATAAAATCTGAAAAAGGCATTGATTTGTCTAGTGTCGGCATTTGGAGCAAACGAAGAGGTTGCTGCTTGTATGCCTCCAGTATTGAGGTTGGGTCTACAGAAGCAGCTGTAACGCCAAGAATTGGTTTATCAGGAGTACTATTAGAAGGAATTGAAAAAGTATCAGT
The DNA here is from genome assembly GCA_035250685.1 of Nitrososphaeraceae archaeon. GTDB lineage: Archaea > Thermoproteota > Nitrososphaeria > Nitrososphaerales > Nitrososphaeraceae > TA-21. Next base: position 13,229 of record DATFEX010000063.1, read on the forward strand.
CCTTTGTACCCCATTTTTATCCTGCCATACTATAGGAAGTTGATTACCAATATTTGATCTTAATATTTGTGTCAAGTCGGTTTGACTTTGAATTTGAGAGTTTCCTATTGAAATAATCTTCGATCCCTCTGTGAGACCAATTCTCTCTGCAAGCGATCCTTTTGAAACTGTAATAAGTTCAATGCCATTAGAAGTAACGTTAGAGGCAACCGGAGTTAATGAGGATAGTATAGCGAATAATATTGCGAATGAGATACCGGCAAGTATCATATTGTTCAAGGGACCTGCCGTAAGAACTGCACTTTTTTGCTTTAGTGTTGCTTTAGCTAGTTCATCCCTGTCAAGATTAACAAATGCTCCAACCGGAACAAAAAGTGCAAAAGCAATACCCGTTGATTCTACCTTTATTCCATATACTCTAGCGACGATTCCATGTCCAGCCTCGTGTATAAAGATGCTTATTATCAATGCCGCTAGGGTGTAGGAAATAGGCAGAAATGGATTAAGTCCGGGGATCAGTAAATTTGCCCTAGGTCCTATTTCTCTAATGCCCTCTCGGGCAGAAACGTTTGATATCAAACTTGCGATAGAAAGTATAAGGAAAAATAACATTATGGCTGTTATGACTGGCATTAGGTAGGTATTAGCTCTAGCATAAACTCTCGCAGCTCTGGTCTTTGCCACATAATCGAAGAATTTTAGCCCAAATGGAGTATGCAGCAAAATCAGAGGAAATGGGCGAAATAGATCAACGTGAACACCTTGTTGTTTTTGTTTTTCCAGATCTACGAGTACAATAATTTACATATTTAAATTAACTCATCTGAATTGAACTACAAAAAGTATCAAAAGAAATTACACGAATTTGATCCATATATTGAAATATAATACCAATTTTTTCGCTTATCTTGTATTATCATAAATCGTTACCAGTATCAATCTTATTTCCACATATCCACTGAAGATTTTGATTTTGGAAACTTACTATTATCCTGTAATTTTTCTTCTAACATTTTTTTCCTTGCAATATGGTCAGATTCCTTGATGTGGTTTTCCAATTTTAAATCTTGGATAGATTTCTCGCAAATATTGCAAAAATATTCTTCCATCTATTACTAGAAATAAACTAGCCAAATTTAACTTATGACAATCTAGTACAGGTGTTATCTTTCCTATCAGATGATTCAATATTGACAATAATTTAATAACTTACTCTAGTTGAATAAGATCAATAGGTATTTGACTTGGAAGAGTTTTTCCTTTTTCCTTTTTTTGTAGTAATTGGATTTATTGCCGGCATCTTGGGCTCCATGATAGGAATTGGAGGAGGGATTATAATTTCACCAGTACTAACTTTTCTAGGTTTGACACCACCGCAGGTAGCCAGTACAAGCCTATTTGCTGTTTCTTCAACTAGTGTCTCGTCAACAATAGCCTATGCTAGATCAAAGAAGATTCAGTATATGCTTGGAATTAAAATGGCTTTACTATCAATTCCTGGTGCAATAATTGGTTCGTATTTTTCGACAGGTATTGATCCAGGCTATTTCAAATTCCTACTTGCAATGATCCTCATAGGAACAGGAATTTATCTGATGTTTAGAAACTCAATAACAAATGGTAATTCCTTTTCATTGGAATCCATTTGGATAAAGATTTTCTTTTTTTCCGGTACCTTTGTTGCGGGAATCATATCGAGTTTATTTGGAATCGGTGGAGGGGTCATTTTTGTTCCATTAATGATAATGATAGTTGGATTAACGATGCATTTGGCTGCACCAACTTCCCAATTCGTTCTGATGATTACGTCATTGGTTGGATTAATAGCTCATATAATACTAGGGAATCCTGAGTACCTTCCTGCGATCCTCTTGTCAGCGGGGGCTTTTGGTGGAGCGCAGATAGGTTCTAGACTATCTACTAGATTGAGCGAACAAAAATTGAGATTAATACTCGGTTTTACTTTTGTTGCAATTGCAGTCAGGTTAATCTTAGATTTTTTTCAATCCATGTAATTCCAAAGTGAAATTTTCTGCGACATATTCCTAAAAATCTAGAGATTGAGCCAGATTGAATTTTTAAAAGGGTGTGGATACGCTAAATAAACCGGCTAGAACATCATGAAAAACCTAATTTATGATAAAAGTAATAAAGTGGACCTAGAAATATCTATCAGACTGCAGATTATTGTCCATACAAACTACAGTGAAAAAAATAGAAGTGCATGGGAACAAGATTCGTTATCTTGATAATGATAATATCAGTTCAAAGAAAAAAGAGAATCTTGTACTATTACATGGCATAGGTGCATCCGCTGAGAGGTGGGCAAAGGTGATCCCTTTTTTTTGTGATGATTTCAGAGTAATAGTGCCGGATATAGTAGGATTTGGGTATAGTGATAAGCCTACCGTAGAATATAATATGCCATTCTTTGTTAAATTTCTCGAAGATTTCCTCGATAATTTGGGTATCAAAAAAACAAATATCGGAGGTTCATCGTTTGGAGGATTAATTGCGGCAGAGTTTGCAATTAAGAATACTGACGTGGTAGACAAATTGATTTTGGTTTCTCCTGCTGGGACCATGAAGACTTCAACAAGGACATTAGAGGAATACATTCTGGCATCATTGTATCCAACACACGATAATGTCTGGAGGGCGTTTATCAACATGGCTTTCGATCCCCGTACTGTTACAGAACAGACCATTGAGGACTTTATAGACAGAATGAAACTTCCTAATGCAAAATATGCTTTTATGTCTACCATGCTCGGGATAAGAAACACTGCAAATCTGTCCTCTAGACTTGGCAAAATACGTTCACCAACAATTATTGTTTGGGGCGAACAAGACGAAATGATTCCAGTCAAATATGCCGAAGATTACAAGAATATTCCTAATTCTAATTTGCAGATAATCCCGAAATGTGGACATACACCTTTTACTGAAAAACCAGAAGCATTTTCAAAGATTGCTATTGATTTCTTGAGATTCAATAGTATTAAATAAACGCCCTTTCAAAACTAGAGATATGGCAGACAAGCCAGAAGGAAATGAAGATATGGAATCGTACAAGAAAGCAATGGATAGCACAACTCAAGCACAGCAAGATTTCTTAAAGAAATTTTCAAATCTGCAATTGGATGCAATGCAGAACTTCTTTTCAATGCTACAGGGTCTGACTTTTTATCATGCCATGTTTAAGACCACTATTCAGAGTGGTGGGAGAATATCAATACCTGAAGCAGAAAGACAGGCCTTGAAAATTGAAGACGGGGACCTCGTTCAAGTCATAGTAATTCCAATAGAGAGAAAGCACAAGAATGACTCTGTCAAGTGATTAGAATTAAGATTTAGTTTTTAGATGAGTCAAGCTATTTCTACTATAATGTTTACTTCTTAGTTAGAACGTGTCTTAAGCCACTGTCCAACTTTTGGCAATACATTATTCTGTGAATAGCTGCTGGCAATTAAACCTACATGACCTGTGTGGAACCGAATTAGTCGTTTATCCTCACTGGAGACTACCTCATTTAGTGGAACGCTACATTCTGGAGAAACAAGATGATCCTCTTCTGCAACAATATTTAGAAGTGGAACATTTATTTTTTTAAGGTCGACCGTAATTTTACCTAGTTTAAATTGGTTCTTAAACAACAGATTATTCTTATAGATATCATTTATCCACTGTTTTATTGTTTCACCTGCTATGGGAGGGGTATCATACAACCATTTTTCTATTCGTAAAAAATTCTGTACAAATGATTCATTCTCTATATTTTCAATTAGATTAAAGTATTTGTTAACACCCTGCTTAAATGGCTTCAATATGGAGTAACATTCATAAAGTTTTTCTGGAGGCAAAAATCCAATAGTAGATACTAGTTTATCAATATCCATTTCTCTGGATATGTTAGCAATTACAGTTGAATCTTTGCTTGTGTCTATGACAGGTGCAATAGTGACTAAATTCTTAATTTTTTGTTCGTGTAGTGCAGTATACATGGCAGACATGGATGATCCCATGCAGTAGCCATGAAGAGTTATTTTATCTGTAGAATTATTGTTCTGAACTATTTCAACACAATCATCAATATAGGAATTAACATAATCGTCAAATGAGACAAATTTGTCATTCCTAGTCGGCGATTTCCAATCAAGTAGATAAATATCAAAACCTTGTGATAAAAGATTTCGGATCCAGCTTTTATTTGGTTGTAGATCTAAAACATACGATCTATTAATCAATGCATAAACAACTAAGATAGGAGTTGGAGAAACCTTTTTTACCAAACTACGGTAATGTAAAAGTCTGAATAATCTTGTTTCATATACAATATCATTTGGAGTATCTCCAACAGAGATATGATTACCTCTTGACAGTAACTCGATCGTCTTGGCGATCTTTGAGTAATCTATTTGATTTCGATCTTGAGTATTCTTATCCTGGATTGTCATTTATACCATAACAATTAAATTATTTTTTTTCGGATTTTTCATATCCGTTTTTGATATTTCTTAATGTCTTTTTCATTTCTTGAAGATCTTTTAGTATCTCATCTAATTCTGATCTAGTCGGGATATTTAGTAAATTAAGGTTTTTTTCAACTAATTTATTAATGTAATTTACAAAATCGAGCTGTTTTGAATATACTTCGTTATATGCTACGGCAAACTCTTTTGATGAAAATAGGGCACTGTAGGACTCTTCAAAAGCATCAATTACAAGTAACCTAAACCTTTCAGAGTCAGGATTATTCAATTTAGGATCGGATCTAGATTTCAAAAGGACGTTTCCAATTGCTTGGAATTGGGTTTTTGACATTTGTAGCCAGTAATTTGACATGTACTTTTGTAGATCCATCAAGATTTGATTCAGCTCTACTATATCCTGCACATATTCGTTGTAATCCCTTGTAAATGCACTAAACATACCCAGCGTCGGAAAATTTTGCAATTTTTTCCATTTTTCAAAAATATCATACTTCGTGAAATCGTTCAAAGTATTATTTTCATTTTTCAAGATCTTTTTACCTATTTAGTAATTTGATTATTTAGTATATTTACTTTAAACAAAAATTACACTAAATTTTAGCTATTTGTTTACAATTTAAATGAAATGCCAACAGCTATGCATACTTTGTAACTCTTTGTTATCAATCCAAATCATGATAAGGTAAAATATACACAACCGTTGCCTTATGATAAATTGAATTGATGTTTTGTTTATATTGAGCGGAGCACAAATGTAGGTTAATAAAGTCTCTTGACACTATGTTGAATATGGGATTTACAGACATATTTAGAAGGTGGAGACCGAAAGGAAAGATGTATAGTCTTAGGTGTAATCAATGTGGAAAAGGTTTTCTCTCAAGTTATGCACTTGAAGCTCCAGTATGTGGTAGATGTATGCAAAAGATAAAGTCTTCAGATTCTACGATTGATTACGACAAAAAATGTATTACGTGCGGAAACATGGGCGTCATACATGCAAAATCTCAATGTCATTCTTGCTATTTCAGACTCAAAAATAATAAAACTGAATGAAATAAGAAATGTGGAATATAGATAGAATAGTGCTAATTTTTTAAAGTTTTAGACAATTTCATGAGAATACCTAATTTCGCCATTTCAGAATTAATACTCGACTATCTGGTAAGATGTGAGTGGGAAACTATCTTCATTTTTCTACCAAACCAAAGATGCGATACCCCATTGTAGGATTTCATCTGTAATAACTTCATTCCAGTTATTTTTTCTATTTTTGTCAATCCTGCCAAGTCAACGCTATAATTTTTGGCTTCAACAACAATAAACTCAAGGTCTTCATCTCTCACAGTAACGTGATTATATTTTAGCAAATCACTTGACACAACTGTATGCAGTATCCAATAAACGCACTCGTCAATTTCTATTTGCATTGATTTATCTAATACGTTAGAACTTTGATTTCTTTTAAGAAATTAGATAATATCGTTTAGAAAAATTAATACTAAAAATTAATTGAAAGAACTGACTGAAAGATTGTACAAAGAAAGAATAAATTTCAAATACAATAAGAAGTGTCAAGTTTGCAGAGGGTTATCTTTTTTTTGATTTCTTTTTCATCTTATTTAATTTCCAAACTATGATTACTGCTATTGCCCAAAGGATTGAAGAGAAGAGATATTGGTGGAAAAACCAAGTAATACCACCGCCCACAGCAAAGCAGGCGCCCAAAATACCAAGTATCTGTCTTTGTTTTATCATGATCTATTAACCTGATTTCAAGTATGTTATTTCCATAATTATCACCCTATCTTCTAATTAAAGAATTGTATGAATCATATTTCATAGTTCATCTTATTGTCTATTTTTGTCAAATCTCAAATATATTCATCATAGGTTAAGAAGTATGTGAGATTTTCCATTGTTTACGGTTTAATTATTCCGTTGGCAGTCTCTTTGTTATTAATTTACACACCCAACTTACTGAGTGTGAATGCAGATAGTTCTTACCAAATCTGTGTTAACGGTAAATGCGAGATGATGTCAGATTACGAAGGATATCATAATAAAAAAACATGTGTCAATGAAAACTGCAATCCAGATGTTCCGACCAATAGCTCAATTTCTGAGGTAAGCTAGATTTGACTCAATAGACAAGATAATTTAGCTAAATATCAAAACTCAGTCTTTCTTTTTACAAGAGGCCGAAATTTCGTGTTCTTTCGCATTCTCCTCACATTTTTCCTTATCGACACTACAAATTTTGACACTAACACCATTCTTTCCTTCACCAGCCGCGCAATATGGTGGATCCTGAGCATGTACTCTCATCATACTAAGGTTGAAAGCAGCTACTGTAATGAGTGCCAATATGAAGACTACTGATAGAACACTACTCATGGTTTATGTAATTATATCAGGATATTTAAACTCCATTCACAGAGATTATTCTCAAGTTACTTACAGTATCATGTCCATAGAGGTACTGTAATTAGAAGTTTGACTCATTAAGTCTGAATAGGACGCCTCGCTGCATACGAAGGAATTCTAAACAATCTGAGAGCAGTAATTTTTCACATTATAAATATGAGAAGAAAATATTTGTGATTCTACGACATTATCAAAGCACCTCAGTATTCCCTTATTCTGTTCTTACATGGTCTGTCAATATATCATGAAATGGTCTTGACGCAATTTTGATCACCTATACGTGAGTAAAACTGATTCCAGTACAGTGGAAATAGAGGGGTTCTAATCATTAGTAAGTTTCTTACATAAACATCGTTCCTATTACCTCATTTAGTTATGATTATACATATGATGAGTTACTCTTCTCTGATCTCTTCTACAATAGCTCATGAATTAGTATCAATTTGTAAATAGATGTTCAAAATCATCCGCATCTCATCGTTTTTGTTTTAGTTTGTTATTTTCTCAGATGATCAATATTTCATAATAAGCTGAGATAATTAATGGGTAAAATTTTTGGCTAATTTATGTTGGCATGAAGTTTGATTGGAAAAGAATTCCTAAATATGATTAGTACGTCCACCTAACATTTTATTTTAGGTTCAAGTCGCGTTTAATAATAGCTAGCCGTTTTAATCCCCTAGTAAAAATCAATCCGGACAAACTTGCCAAGGCGATTGACATCAGGATAACCACGTTGGTAAAGTCGGACGGAACGTCCATAGGATTCAAGCTCTCAGACATTGAACTATCGTTACTAACATGTTCTGTAATAATCTCACTGCTATTTACTGTTACGCCTAGACGATAGTTTAAGTCGTATGAATTTATGCGTTGAATGGTTATTTTTAAATCCCATTCTCCGGATTGACTTAGATAACCCCCAAATGTAGAGTACGAAGTAACGTTGGTTCTTTCCAAGTTAGCTATGATTGGACCTAAACTCAAATCATTCTTCTTAAACTCAATGAATACATTAGAGATTTTAGTCAAATTTTGGTTTTCTCCAATGAAACTAATATTGAAATTGTTAAAACCTACATGAAATGGATGTATCACCAAATCAATAGGAACTCCTTGAGCTTCCAGCGTACGCATAAATTCTTCTTGGGTTTTGTTTGATGAATGTTCCGAGTTGGTCACATTCATATTTTCATGCATATTTTCATGCCCCTTTAGATCGGGTGTAGGAGTTACTGTCAAAAGAGATGCAGCGCTTAATAATAACATCATCAAGAGTGTTTCGAACTTGATTGTTAATTTAATCGATTCTAATTTATTATGATTAGATTTTGTTTCAAAGATCTCCTTGTTTTCAGTTTTACGGATACTAAGAAATTTTAGCATTCTATCCATCCAGAATTGATGATATACTCCCATGAGGATTACTGCTGTGGCAATACCAAGTTTTACAATAAGAATCCTACCATAATCTGAAATCAGTAATTCATCAGCAGTGCGAATATGTAACCATGCTAGAGAGAGACCGGTAATGCCAATGATTGCAATTGTAACAGTTGCCATTAGTGAAAACTTGGCCAATACTAATAACGCGATGGATTTTGGATTTGAAGAAAATTGATGAATTTTTTCGGAGATTATTGTAGCAATGGGGGTTGCCCTTGGAAAGAAAACATATGAAACATACATCAATCCGCCTATCCATATTGAAACGGCAATTGAATGAAAGAAATCAGTTATGATACCTAGTAAAGCCCATGATTGTAGTGAGCTGCTATGACTTACAAAACTATTTGTGGCAATAAAAATGAAATTGGGAATTAATAACAAGTATAATAATGCTACTCCATTAGTATGATTCTTGTTTGGTCCCTTTGCCTCAACATTTCGGGTAATGATCTTGATGTAGAAATAAATAAGACATATTATGGCCGCACAACATATTATTCTAACAAGCCAAACTGTGCCATTAATTGTTCCCAAGAATAGCAATATTAGATTTTCAGTGAAAGATGACTCGGAATCAGTTACTACAGCTGCCTGAAAGAGAGGCAACAAAGTTACAGCTACTCCCATTACTATGGAAAATATTACTATTAACGTAGTAAATCTAGAGCTTAACAGAAACTCAACTTTGTTTTGCAATTCAGGCTTACTGATATTTTTTAACAGAGTTATATGCAAAACAATAAATCCCAGGATAGATACTTGCCCTATTATCACAGGAGCTTTCAATATAGCCAAAATTGGAGAGAATATATTACTGTCTTGAGAGAGGCCTTGGCTTGCTTTTTCCAGATTTTCAAAATTTTCAACCCCTACAACATAAGTCCCTTTTGCAACATGACCGTCATCTAGGGATAGAGTCAACCATGAAATTGAATAAACGCCTTCCCCAATGAGAGTCTTATCTAGAGAAATCGATCCCTCTCTTCCATCTTGGCCAGCAATTCTAAAATCATCATTGTCTATTCGTTGGCCCTTTGCATCTAATATATAAATATGACTTACCTTTGGATCAGGCCTCTCAGAAAATAAAATGGAAATGTTGCTAGGAAACGCCTCTAATGTCTCAATTAGCGAATTTGGCTGCAAAGTATATCTATCTGGTACTGCATGACCATATACAACTCCCTGGAAACTAAATACCAATTCAATGACTGTTAGCACAAATAATAATAATAAAGCGATGTGTGACTTTTGTATCCAACTTGGGCGAATAAAACTACTGAAATATTTATTTTGATATCTGAATGTTTTCAATTTTCAAGCATATAAAAAAAGGAGAATTCTCCTCCTGCCTTCCCATCTAAGGTAACTTAATTGGAGCTGGAATTTCCTATCTGATTAATCATATTAACAATTTCATTGTTTGATATATATGGTTCAGGAAATGAGGCATCTGTTCTTGCAGTAATGCATCCAAAGGCACCACGCTGAGCCTTTTGTGTTACTCCTTCAGATATCTGTTTTGTAGAATTATCTTGATTGCCTTCTCCCTCTACGGTGCTACATTGGAAGTCGAGGGACAAACTGACATTGTTGAGGGTACCAAATAGTCTGTAATTATAGGTAGTTTCGATTGTGGGATAAAATACAGATTCATAATGCCCAGGGTCATTAAATGCAGGTTCAATTTCTAGTACCTTTTTCTTGTCTCCGGCTGAAATTTCGAATTTAAGACTTTTCTCCAATCCTTCAATCAACTTGGTACCGTTGGCATTTCGGTCTAGAGGATTTGTAGGATCTGCCATCCTAACGAACGCCTCAGCCCCTGATTTGTCATCAACATATACGGGCTCATTTATAGATCCAACTGTTATCCAATAATCTTGATTTCCTATGGTATACAATCTGCTTTCGTGACCAAATGTATTCTGCACGCCTGCCAAGTAAAAGCTTCCAGACAGGAAACAAACAAGGGTTGAAATAGTAAATAATTGCTTTCTAATTTTCATCCATTAAGAATAATGTTGACTTTATTTAACACCTGTGGTACATCAATCGAAGAACAAGAAAGGCTTAGTATTTGTAGTAGAGTTTAGGCAACTTTCAATATGCAAATGAATCAATATCTAATGAGGAGCAAAAATGCATATCGAGATCTCGTATAAAACTAGTAGTGTCAATGGCAGAAATAATGATATTGGTATCCGTTGTTATTCCTGTTGTGAGATAATTGATAAAGTAAATACACTAATGCATATGAAATATTGTGTCAACTGTTACTCTGAGTGAAAACTAACCTGTAAACTAATCCCTCCCTCCTAGTTGGGTGATCCAAGAGTTTTATAATTGGCCCCACAATTAACCGTAGAGCAAAAGAAACTGGTGGGCAAAGGTTGTTTTTATTATTCAATCAACCCTACTCCTCCCATCAGCTTTCTTTTCTTCATTAATATCCCCTTCTGTAAATTCATAGCAAAATCCAAACGACATTGCAAATGAACTGCGACTGGTCAATCAATGGGTGTTAAGGTTATTGAAAATTATTTGTAGTAATCCTGCTAACGCATCTACTAGATTATTAAGAAGCATTCACGTCACAAAAGTTCTTTTAACTATGTAGTCAATATTATAATATTGAAAAAAAGCCTAGCAATCACTATAATTCTAGCAGTCATTTTTGCAGGTCTAGGTCATATCTATCTAGGGTATAAGAAAAGGGGAGTAATAATTTTAGTAGCGCGCGTGGCAATATGGCTTGCTGTAATTTGGCTTGTTCCATTTCCTATTGATTGGGTAGTTGGACCAATAATTGGCGGAGGATTTTGGATCTGGCAACTCATCGATGTAGTCAGATTATATAATAAAAACAAATCCACAAATATTCATGGTAAAACGCAAATTGAACTTTGACTGATTTATGATATTTTATTTTGCCTTTTTCAATTATCATGAGAATTTTGAAAAAAAATTAAGATAATTCTAGAATAAATAAAGTGTTAAACAAGATAACCATGATGTGATACTTTCTTAAATACTATTTCTCCTCAAAATCAATCCATACAAGAATCCTTGGCTACTTTACTCATAATTTCAATAATTTATTGTCAACTTTCAAATTACTTGCATTTAGAATGTTTTTAAGCTATGCTCTCCTAACTAATACTGTTAATTATGAGAAGAGGTGTAGAAGTGATGTCAAAATCAAAATCTACCAAGAATGGGCAAGAACGAATTGTTACAGACAGAGATAACTCAAAACACTTGCAATATTTCAATAATGGTCAATGGCGCCATAGTGAAAAATGTAGACAATTTACAAATAAGGATTGTAATATAAAGAGTCCTAATAATTAATAATTATTATTTTTGATATTTTTCATGATTGTTCTCGGCCAAAAGTTAGTATTCTGTAAAACTAGTACAGAAGGCTAATGAAAAAAATCATTTAAAGGTAACGCCAATCGTCAGATCAGATTAAAGTTCAGTTTGGAAAAGACATGATAAGTTGGCTTCACAGGTTGAAATAGAGATTTTATTAGAGAAATAATGAGAAATACTTGCTTCACAAGTCGATGAATCCTTCAAGTATTGTAACTTTTCAAAGATATGAGATAAAAATATAGAACATGAGCTGCCTTAGCTGGCGAGTATTTAGATGAATGCCAGTATGCAGAAATAAATTGGGAGAGTAAGAGTTTATACTCCTATCTCTCTGGCTAGTTTTACGAGTTTTTTACCGTCTTCTGTTAGGTTATTGTATACTTTGTTTTTTACGCTCTTTCGGGCCACGAGTCCACGCTTCTGGGCCTTAAGTAGCTGTTTATGTCCATAGCCATAAGCACCCAACTTGGTAAGCAGTTCTCTAGTTGGATACCCTTTTCCAGTACCTAATGTCTTCAACAACCTCACCAGAGACTTTTCTTCGACGAGTATTTTTAATAATTTTGCTTCTTTCATCGCATATTACTATATATTACTAATTATATAACAGTTACTCATTGTTAGATACAAATTTCTTTCAGAATGCCTTTGAAATGATGCTCTGAAAGAGATTTAATTTATTTACAATAACAATTTCTAATAAAAAAATATACTATTTTAACCATTCATAACCTACGCTTCGAAATTCGTTGGCATCTGGCATGAATTCACCTTCCAAAATACAGATCAATCCGTTCATCCACTTTAGGTTATCGGAATTAGTAAAATAGGTTCTAAGAACGACAAATTTATTATTTTTACTCATATCACGACCATTGAATAATAACTCATGTCCATCATTTGTGGTAAAAAATCCTTCCCAGTGCGATATTGTAACACCATTTTTATTTTGCACAGAACTCCCTGAGCCTACCATCTTCCCATCTGGAAATCCATTAAAACCTTTAAGATCACCGGTCCAACCTGCTTCAATTTCTATTGCGTCTGCCTTTTCTGAAAGAATTTTCATTCGTGTGGGTTTATCGATCTCCTCAAACAGTTTTCTTCCTCCTAGGGTAATCATCCTAATTCGTTGTTATTCTATCTGTTACTACTCGGATATATTTCAAACTCAATCTTTACTTCAACGTGCGGAACTACTCATTGGTTATATACAAAATGGTACTTCTGATCTATTGCTATTATTGAAGGGTAAGTATACCTATTTTGGTATTTGTCTAGTGAAAGTTTAGCATCTACAATAGGAATCGTAGTATTCCATGTATCAATTTTCCAAGCTTGGGAGTTGATATTTAATTAAGTTACCTTAAAAAATAAAGTAAATATCTTATAGATTAGTCCCTATTGTAATGATGAATATCTTTGCAAATGAAAAAATCGACAAAGTTTTCTATTGGCAGATACACTTCAGTGTTGTCTATTAGCATCTTGGTCCTGTCCCTAATATCAATTTCGATTCCTATATTCGCACAGCAACGGAGTTTCACGGCCAGCTTATCGTGCCAAACTCTCTCTCACCATCAATCAATACTCAAGCTACGGGGACGGCTAAGTTTAGCATAGATCCTGATGGAAATATGGCTTACCAGATAAAGAATAGAAATGATTTAGCGTGGGTATTCAATTCCTACATGGAGGTTAATTGGAAATCTCAGATTCCTACTGGTGAAGAGAATGGATAGCTATCTAAGGGGATCATTACAACAAATGATCTTAGCGGTCCACTGATTGGAAAAACAGTGACTCATTTAACAAATTTAATGAAAAATGATTCAGTTTACGTAGTGCGCACCCAAGCTCATGAGAATGGGGAATTACAAGGCTTCGTGATTCCTTCAAACGCTGGCTATACGCAGACATCTGGTTTTTCTGGCAGATGATGACTTGGACTTGACAATTTAGATTGCTCTTGCCACTATTGCTTTACTTTGGCTTCTCATTTAGAAAATATACTCGAAAAATATAATCAGATCTAACAAGGTTAAAAGATACTCTGAAAGCTAATTTCGATATTATTGTAGTGATTACGCTATTTTCTAGGGACTAGACCTATAAGACTAGTCTGTCAGATGAATCCGTGCATAGTCTCTAAATTTAGTATTAAAAAAATGTAGAAATGGTTTATCTAATATCTGTTTTCCCCTAATCCACATGCCATAATCTCATATCCAACTAAACCATCTTTTCCATTACCATCCTCTTCAGATTTTTCGAGACATTCCTGCTGTTCCTCATAACTAAGC
>DATFEX010000064.1:0-3777 GCA_035250685.1 Nitrososphaeraceae archaeon
GCTCAAAAAATATCAAGAGAAGCAAAGAATGGTTCGCTTGTTTCCATTGAAAGTACAATACCTAAAGGCACTTCAAAGAAAATATTTGAAATGCTTAATCACAGACTTCATGTTGCTCATGCACCTCACAGGTGGTATGCACTTGAAGAGGATCTACATGGTGTGAATCAGGTTAGAGTAGTAGGTGGAGTAAGTGATTGTTGTCTAAAAATAGCATTACAATTTTACGATAGTGGTAACGAAGTCCTTGAATTAAATGATGATATTACTACTAACGATAGCCATGAAAGTGCCAGAAGAAAAAGCCTTGGAATTCCGATGCACCCTGTATCTGAAATTGAAATAGCTGAATTGACCAAAATAATTGAAAATGCCGATAGGTATATGCAGATTGCATTTTCCGAGGATCTATACCTCTACTGTCAAGCAAATAATGTTAATTTCGGAGAATTAAGAGATGCGCTGAATACAAAGTGGAATGTGAATATACTTGAGCCGCGAGATGGCGTAGGAGGACATTGCTTGCCCAAAGATACAAAAATGTTCTTGCAGTCATCAAAATCAATAAAAAGCAAAATATTGATGGCAGCAATGGAAGTAGATCAAGAATATAGAAGGTTTAGAGAAATGAGAGGTTACAGGTTAGTTCCCTCGGCCATTAACAGTCATAAGTAGGCAAATTATCTAACTTTGGTTGTATGGAATCTAAAACAATCCTAGTATTTGGAGCTCATCCAGACGACCTGGAAATAGGCATGGGTGGTACAATTGCCAAACTCTCTGGTTTGGGTTATGAGGTCCAACCAGTAATTGCCACGTTACCAAATTTTGTAAAATCTGATACAAAAGAAGGGAGAAAGACGGAGTCTTTGTTAGCAGCTAAAGTAATGGGTTGCAAATTTCCGGTATTTCTAGACCTTCCCCCTGACGAAATGGTATTTGGAAGAAAATTCATCAATTTAGTAGATTCGTTAGTTACTAAATACGAACCAGAATCAGTGTTTACTCAATGGTATGGGGACTCCCATCAGGATCATCAGATTTTAACAAAATGCGTCATTTCAGCATGTAGGGATCAAAACAATCTCTTCATGTATGAGACTACGATACCTGGAGGAATCACAGAAAATTCATTTAGACCGCAGTTATTTGTAGATATTACTCAAACGATTGATATAAAGAAAAACGCCTTAGAGTGTTTCGAGTCTCAGTTTATTCGCTGCGGGGAGATTTGGATTCCAGCAATTCTGGGCAGATGTTCCTTTAGAGGATATCAAATAAATTCAAAGTATGCTGAAGCCTTTGAAGTAGTCAAAGTTACTAAATGGTAGATAAAAGACAATTCAATCAAACCAAATCCATTTACATCGTTTTGACTAGTGAGGGGCAAAATTATAGGCAATCCCTTGAGCAAATGCAAGAGGACTGCAAATCTTCCTGGTGTAAATCTATTCTGGGAGACATGGAAAAAGAATTTTGATCAGTTTATAAGTGAATATTCTATTTCCTTTTTGCAAAGGATTTGCTGAACCATGCAGTCCGATGGGCTCGTAGCTCAGCTTGGATAGAGCGCCTGCCTTCTAAGTTCAAACGAAGAAAGCCGGAAGTCGAGGGATCGAAGCCCTCCGGGCCCGTGCTAAATTTTAATAGTCAGTTGCAATGACGTACGTCGACATTAATAGAAGATAATTAATTTTTACGCGCATCTTATAATCTTGCCAATAGCGCACTAAAGTAAATCACGTTTATAAGAGGCTTGAAATCTAAAAATTTCAACTATGCTTGATGATAATCGATTAAAAGGCATGATAAAAAATGCCCGTGAGGGATTTGAGAAACGAAATTTCACTCAATCTGCAGAATTGACCCTCATATTGAAGGATATTGATGTTAAAAAGGGTTTTAGTGTTAACGAGGTCGTAAATCTACCGAACAAAGTAACAAAAACTTCAAGCATATGTGTATTTGCATCAGGGGACATGGGGACTAGAGCAAGGAAAGCTGAAGTTGATAGGGTGATAGAGCCTGAAGAATTAGACAGACTTGGCACCAATAAGAAGGATGCAAGGAAGGTCGTTAAGGCCTATGACTTCTTTCTATCCGATACTACTCTTATGTCAAGTGTAGGTCGCTCATTAGGCCAGTTCATGGGACCAAAGGGGAAGATGCCGTCTCCATTGGCTTATGGAGCTCCGATAGAGAATATTGCAGATAGATTTAGAGGTTCTGTAAGAGCAAGAACAAAGAATCAATTGAACATATCTGCAAAGATAGGGGATGAAAAAATGGAAGATGAACATATTTTGGGAAATGCCCTTGCAGTAATTTCCGCCATTGAAAAAAAATTACCACAAGGCGACAAAAATATCCGTAATGCGATAATCAAATTTACAATGAGCAAGCCTTCAAAAGCCTCTGCATTAAAACAAAATCAAAAGTAGGAAGATAGACAATGACAGATGAAAAACACACCAGAACAAGTTATCCAGAAGGAAAACAGGACTTGTATCAACAGATGCTTGAACTACCAAAATCATATAGTGTAATTGCACTCTCAAAGGTCAATAAAGTACGAGCAACTCAACTGATGATGATTAGAAAAAAATTCCACAAGGAAATTGTCATCAAGGTTATTAAAAATAGAGTAACACAGAGGGCATTTGAAAAGATATCCGATGTCAAAGGCATTGACAAATTGAGTTCCCAATTAGAGGGACAATGTGCACTTATGTTTACCAATATTAGTCCATTCAAACTCAATTTAATTTTTGAACAGAATAAGGTGTTTTTACCAGCAAAGGGAGGAGATATTACAAAGACTGAAATAATGATACCTGCTGGTGATACAGGAATAACTCCGGGTCCAGTGTTATCAGAATTTAAAGAAGCAAATGTAGCTACAAAGATTGATCAAGGAACAATATGGGTAAGTAAAGACACAATTGTAGCAAAACCTGGTGATATTATTTCTACAAAGCTTGCGTCTCTTCTCTCTAAGATGAACATAAAACCCATCGAGGCAGGCATTTTAGTTAATTATGCATTAGCGGACAAGTTAATTTTCACAGAAAATGATCTAAGAATAGATCTAGGCGAATTAAAAAATGACCTAAGTAGATCTTACAATGAATCAATATCCCTTGCAATTGAGTCAAGTTACTTTACAAAAGAATCTATGGGACACTTGCTGTCAAAGGCCTCCGGGCATGCACAGTCACTGGCAATTGAATCAAATTATATGACAAAAGAGACTGCAGGACAAATAATCTCACAGTCAGTACTAAAGGCGAATAATGTAGCTTCCCAGCTCAAGAACAAAGGTTATTCACCAAATTAAAAATTGCAGTATCTTACCAATCTTGAATAATTCGCACAAATCAGTGTGGATTAAACCTTTACAAATGCAATGCAACATCTTGACCTTTTTGTAATAGATGATAGAATCGTCTTAGAAAAGTGAATTCAATAACTTAAAGAATCAAAAAATAATAAAAAAAGGGAACTTAACCAAATAGAGAAGATAATCCTTCCAAAGCTTCTTCTTCCTTCTTTTCATCCTTTTTCTCGTCTTTCTTCTCATCCTTCGCCTGAGCTGCTCCAGCATCAGCTGCAGCTGGTGTAGCAGGAACGGACATAGCCATTGGAGTTGCCTTTAATGATTCCTCAATGTTTACTTCGCTCAACGCTGCTACGAGTGCCTTTATCTTTACTTCATCGGGACTTGCGCCTGTAGCCTTTATCACATTCTTTACATTATCTTCAGTGATATCCTTGTTT
>DATFEX010000065.1:0-17735 GCA_035250685.1 Nitrososphaeraceae archaeon
TTTATTATGTGACGCTGTTGTTGATCCCAAATCTGAAATTCAAATATGTTCAACTTGTGCAATAGTAGCAATGTCGGATGAAGATTTCCAGGACCTAAATTTTATTTCTCTTACTGAAAATATACATCCTATATCCATTAATGATAAAGAGATGAAAAGAATTTTCGATTTGTATGTTCCTATACACGATATGCGTCTGATCGAAAAAAATTATCAGAAAAAGAATAAAAGAAATTAAGTGTAAAAATTATCATAGAAGATAAGTGAATATGCGAATCTGATTAGTAGTTATGAAAACAATAACAAACAAAATTAAAAAGCTCTAATTCGCAAAAAAATGATTGCAGGAGTGCTAGGCTAATCTTTCTTGAATGCCTTTGCCTCATCTTTGGTAACATTAAACCAAACCTTGTGCCCATCAAATCGCACTGCTCTGGTTTTAGGTAAGTAAAATTTGTCTTTATCAACAATTCCTCTTTTTGTTACCACAGTATCTGCATCCAAGTCATGTACTTCGCCCAAATCATAATCATCAATACCTCTAGCTTCCTTTTTCATGACGTCATCCCAATTTGTAATTCCACTCATATACTATTTAAGGGCAACATGTGATATAAGGGTTAGAATTTCCTACTCATGTTTACAATTAGAAATGAAGATTATTTATACTATTTTACATCTCTGAACAGTGACTTGATTCTTTCATTTACATACTTCTATTCGATAGTTTAGTTACTTAGAAAAGTATCATTGACATAGAACATTAAATCTCATGAGTACATGTTAATAAACTATTTTGCTGATTTTTTTCTTAGAATTCTATGAAGAAAATTAACGTATTATATGCAGTGGTCTTTACAGTAGTGCTGTTAGTAACAAGTGTAGCATCAATCAATCTAAAAGATATTTATGGACAGGATTAGGAAGGAGGTATTGATACTGATAATGAGATTACGTCGCAATTGGGTCCTGAAGTTCTAGCAAATGAGACGGTACCGTTTACTGATCAAAATGGAACGAGCTTGATAAACTCCGGTGAAACAGGAGTTGAAGGCTTGGACAATTTCTCAACTCCATCACTAGAAAATGAATCATTGCTCTCTGAAGATGAATCCTTTGACACTGGAAATGAATCATTGCTCTCTGAAGATGAATCCTTTGACACTGGAAATGAATCATTGCTCTCTGAAGATGAATCCTTTGACACTGGAAATGAATCATTGCTCTCAGAACAAGGAGGAGTGGAAGATGAATTTGACAATGAAACCATGGCAACAGAAACTGAGGTCCCACCAGTAGACAATGCTTCCGGTTTAGGATTTGAAGATGATTCGGATATTATTTCACAATCAGACCAAGGGGTTACTTCCGACATTGATCAAAAATTAGAGTCTGTTGCAGCTACCACTATTGGGTTGACCAATACGACTGCAAGCGCGGATAATGAACAAATGACGAATGTTCAACAGGTTATCAATAACATTGCAATTGCAGGTAGTCAGGGTGGTGACATTAATGTTATTGTAAATCAGATTTCACAGATAGTTGCAAATAATCCCAACAGTCCTACTGCAATTGCAATAAAGAAACTTGCACAGCTATACTCAGATGGTGATATAGATGAAATAGATATTGCAACTCAGCAAATTGGAACTCAGATAGCACAAGGAAATAACATTGAACAAACGCTAGTTCAAATAACAAATAATATTGAAAATAATATTAAGAATATAAAAATAAACATAGACAATTTTGACAAGATAATTGTACACCCCAATACAATAGATGTTGATAAGCAAATAATTACAGAAACGGTAACAACCATTAAGAAATCAAAATCAGTAGTAGATGTACCTCGTATACATATAAAATTTGACAATGATGAAAAGAACTTGGTATTGAGAGTTCTAAATACCAATGATGCAAAATACGAAATGCCATTTAGTAAAAATAAGGGAGGGTTTGAGTTGGATGATGATGAATTTAGAGTAAAAGTCATTGGAGGAAAAGGAAAGATTCAAGCTGCTTCAATGGCTCAAATGCTAGGGGATGGTAAGGTCGGAGATAAAGAATTCCTTGACAAGGACAGAAGAAATGGTAACGTTTACATTAATACGGATGAAATAGATTCAGGAAAATATTTACTGGAAGTTTACATAAAATTAAGTGATGGTTCAATTGGTACATGGGCACGTGGTTCAGTGGCAGTTACCAATTAATAGTTTAATTCCGGTAACTATACTATTAGGCTAAAAGTCCGACGAACCACCAGCGCTATAAGGACTCCCCTTAATGCTTATTACAAAGTCCAAGTCATTTATGCGCTTCAATAAATCAAGACCAAGGCTATGACTGACTACCATTTTTGTTCCCTTTAGATAAAAACCTGGTGCCATACCCGTAACGCTGATTACTCTTTCTCTTATTTGTTCAGTATCTTGATCAGGTTTGAGGATAATTTCTAAAGTATAGATATTCTCTTTTTTTGCCTTTTCATCAAAAATCAAACGGACAACTAATAATGGATCCACTTTTGAGAATACTCTCTTTATAACATTATCGGCTTCTGTAAATTCCTTCACAACTTCCCCAACGTCGTTTAATTCTTTATCACTCATTTACTCTTAATAACTTGAAATATTGGTTTAAAAACTTTTTACAAATCATTCTTTAACTTAGATTCAATATACCCATGTTTTTAGCCTTATATTTGGTCTAATTTACTATAAGGTATTGGCAAAAGATCCCATATGTGGCATGTTTGTGGAAGAAAAACTTGATTCTATCAGATACATTATAAAAGGTAAAGAGTATCTCTTCTGCAGTACTCAATGTCTACATGAATTTACAGAACCAGAAAAGGAACTCAAAAAATTAAAAATTCACGTGGCCATAAGTATTGGTCTAACAATACCTATATTATTTTTGAGCCTACCTCATATGCTTCCAAATCAGTTTGGTCAATTTCTTCCTATGGATTTGATGCATAACTCAAATTATATTATGCTTGTACTTGCCACCCCTTTACAATTTTGGGTTGGCATGAGATTTTATAAGGGCTTTTGGGATGGGCTTAGAGCAAGGGCTTCAAACATGGATACACTTATAGCAATAGGTACTTCGGCAGCATATCTGTATAGCGCTGCAGTAACAATCGCTCCAGATCTTTTTCCATTTAAGGCAGTTTACTTTGAAACAGCTGCCGTAATTATTACTTTAATACTTGTAGGAAGATTACTAGAAACAAGAACAAAGGAAAAAGCTTCTAATGCCGTAAGAAAATTACTTGATCTGCAACCACGTATGGCTAATGTGTTGCGACCAATAACTAGTCCTTCTGGACAAATACTTGATGCTGAAATCAAGATTCCTATTGAAGAAATAAGAGCAGGAGACATCTTGTTAGTTAGGCCTGGTGAGAGTATCCCCACCGATGGAGTAATAATGGAGGGTATGTCTTCATTGGATGAATCTCCTATTACTGGAGAGAGTATTCCTGTTGATAAATCGAAGGGTGATGACGTTATTGGCGCGACTATGAACAAGACAGGATTATTAAAGATTAAAGCTGCAAGGGTCGGACAAGATACTGTACTCTCTCAGATAATAACTCTCGTTGAGGCAGCTCGTACCGGGAAAGCTCAGATACAAAGAATGGTAGATCAAGTTGCAAAATATTTTGTTCCTGCAATAGTTATCACTGCGATTGGAGTAGGGTTAGGTTGGTATTTTGTAGGAAACATAGGATTCACATACAGTCTTTTGGCGTTCGTTTCAGTAATCATTATTGCCTGTCCTTGTGCGTTGGGAATTGCAACGCCTGCTGCATTGATGATGGCTTCCGGTAAGGCTGCCGAACATGGTATATTATTCAAGGGTGGAGAATATCTGGAAATTGCAAGTAGAGTTCAAACAATAGTATTCGACAAGACTGGAACATTGACAGAAGGAAAACCATCTGTTACTGATACTTATGATATATCTGAACCCAAAATTGGGGAAAAAGAACTACTGAGATTGGCGGCCGTTGCAGAATCAGGCTCTGAGCATCCATTAGGGCAGGCGATTGTAAGTAAAGCTAAAGAAGATAATGTGATTCCAAGTCCAGAATTATCAAAATCAGTTGCAGGACATGGAATAATCGCAAAGTATCAAAACCAAGTACTTCTAGTAGGAACAAGAAAACTTATGATTGATAATAAGATTTCAATTCCTGGAACTATAGAGTCAAAGTTAAGCGAACTTGAAAATATGGGTAAGACTGCCGTGTTAGTATCGATAGATTCTAGTCTTTCAGGTATTATAGCTCTTTCTGATACATTAAAAAAAAGTGCTAAGAATGCTGTCGGAGCTTTAATATCGAATGGAAAGGAAGTCATAATGCTCACAGGTGACAATGAAAGAACTGCAAATCATATTGCAGCTGAATTAGGAATTAAAAAGGTTATATCTCAAGTACTTCCACAAGAGAAAGAAAAAATGATCACAAAACTCATGTCAGAAAAGAAAATAGTGGCTATGGTAGGAGACGGAATTAATGATGCTCCAGCATTGGCTAGGGCAGACTTGGGAATCGCTATTGGATCAGGAACAGATGTTGCAAAAGAAACTGGTGATATTGTACTAATAAAAGGTGACGTTAGAGACGTAGCAATAGCACTCGAGCTCGGAAGGAAAACAGTTTCCAAGATTAAGCAGAATCTTTTCTGGGCTTTTGCATATAATATAGGATTGATACCGATTGCTGGTGGTGTATTGGTTCCGTTACTTGGAGTAGAAATATTTGGATGGTTACCAATGTTGGCAGCACTTGCAATGGCTATGAGCTCTGTAACTGTTGTCGGTAACTCTATTTTACTTGGGAGATATAGGCCAAAGTTCTCTCATATACAAATTTAACATTCTAATTTATCTCACTTATTCGGGCAGTATTCTGAAAACCTTACCTTGTCCAATAGATACTACATACAGGTAGCCATCTGGACCCACCGTCAGGTCAGTTATGCCACCAAATCCCTGTCCGAATATAACCTCTTCTGCTCCAGCGCTAATAGGATTCCGAATGTATCTATCTGCAAGGGCTGGGGGAAGGACAAGATCATTTCTTGCTTCATTTAATTCAAAGTGATAAATACGACCATTGTGAACATCTCCGACAAACATATCATTCTCATATTGAGGTCCTAATTTGTTAGAATCTAAAAATACTATTGACGTCAATCCAGCGCTCTTTGTCCAAACTAATTTGGGGTCGTCATATCTTCCGTTATCATCGAATCTTATCAAATCATCAGTATTGAATTTTTCTTGTGAGGCTGAAAAACCGTACATCTGTTGCCAGCCGCTATTGAATCCTGGGTTTACTAGGTTGATTTCGTCTCCATCGGCTGGTCCATTCTCTGTGTCCCATAGGATTCCTGTTATGGGGTCAAAATCCAGTCCAAAACTGTTTCTTATTCCATAAGCGTAATACAATCGCAAGGGCATGGAATCTCCTAGTATTCCCTCACCTACGGGCTTACCGCTCTGTGTTATTCTTAGAATACCACTACGACCATCGGCAACTATTCCATCATCAAAGTTTTGAGTTTGTGTCGCCTCAAAATCGGCTTTAAATGAACCATCAATATCTCCTACTGGGATGTATATGTTGTTATCCGGACCAATTTGTATTGCTCCTCCGTTATGTCTTGGTCCGGGATCTGCTGGCAAATCCAAAAGAAGTACGGGATTTACAAGTCTATTATCAACTAATTCATATTTGTAGAGGCGATTTCCTACTGGGGCTTTACCTTCCCTATCACTTCCATCATTACCATCTATCTCGGTAAAGTAAAGGTAAACGTTTGTGTTAAAGCCATTTTTGGAAACTGCTATACCACACATTCCCCTTTCAATAGAATTTGCAACATCTACATCAAGAAGTGGTATATCTGTAACTATTCCTCCATTAACCCTCATTACGGTTCCTTTGTCCTTTTCCAAAATAAGAAAGTCATCAGGACCCAGAAATGCCATAGTCGTAGGTACGTGCAGCCCTTCAGCTACCTCCTCAACTTTGAGGTTGAAATCAGAGACTTCGGGATGGTCTGTCCCCTTGTTAAGCACTCTTTCTCTTAACGTAGTTTGACCGTGGGTCTGATCAAAATAAATTGTAAAATTAAAGATAAGAAGAAAGAGAAACATAAGAATAACATAGCTATTCACCGCAGGCTGAAAAAGCAAGATTAGATTCGCGTTTCACAGCAAGTTACGACAAATATTAATTTACCTTGGCTCAGGTACACAATTCTGTCATCTTCGCAGAAAATTCTCATAACGTTTATGAATAAAGCCTAGTAATTCTCGTTAGATGAAATCACTTTTAGTTTACGTGATTACATTTTTTATGTTCTCCACGTCATCTCTGTATTTTCTGGTTGCAATTTTTGGAGAAAGTATTGAAAGCGACCAAAGATATACTTCACAGCTAGCTGCAGGACAAGAGGAAATTGTCAACAAATCCCGACTCGGTGAAAGTCAGGGAGCTATTGAAGTGTACAATGAAACATTTGAAACACCAGAACGCCAAGAAAGTAATGAAACACAACATCCGGAAAGGTTTGAAAAACAGCGCCGGACACTAGAATTTCCGCTTTCAGTTGGTGCTGGAATCGGTTATGCTGCTACAGGTCTATGGATGATACTTGACAAGAGGAACAGTAAAAGTCCTTACATAGTTGCAATAGTTGGATCTTTGATATTATTGGGAATATATGCATCATCCCGAACAATAGGGATTTCCAATCTGGGTATAGAATCTATAGGGCTGTTTGACGCAGTTGTGGCAGGGCTCCAGGTCGCAATTGTTGCCACTTGTCTTTATATTGTAATGACTAGAATATATCCCAATGGAACAACTGTAAATAAAAGGTAAGAAATGAACTTCAAGTTTATGATTGGGAATTAAAAATAAAATCATCATTTATACGTAATAATACTATTAAATCTTTGACAATAACTTCCGGCAGTTTCAGGAAGTCTCGTTGCTCACTAGATTTAACAATGAATCTTCAATTTGCCTGAGTTTCACAGGTTTTATTAAAACCTCAATATTTTTGTCATTAAAAATATCGTGTTTTGATATTTCATGGTCTAAGAATTCAAAAGCAGTGATGAACATAATACATGATGTTGGAAATTTCTTTAGGATTTCCGATGCGACTTCAATTCCATTCCTGTTAGTTGGTAACCGATAATCTATAATGTAAACATCAGGGCGCTCAATATCAATATCGCTTAATATAGTATCGGCGTTAGGGTAAGTTTTAATTACTCGGTGACCTTTTCTCGAAAGGTAATCACTGTAAAGAGTTAAAATGTCTTCTTCGTCATCAAGAATCATTACTGTTAACCTTTTGTTTGTTTCTATCATGATGATCAATCCATCAACTAATCTGCTCGTACTTTGGTGATCGTTTATGACGATTAATTGTAATCTTCGTTGGATCAACATACTATTTAGGAGTTTATCAGGTTTATGTTCTGAGCACAATTAATTAAGTGCTAACCAGTAACAATTCAAGCCTACGAGGATTTAAGGCCGTACCCCATTCGCGTTTCTATTCCAAATCTTCATTGTAACAAGGACTTTCAGCAAAATCATCACCTTTCCATACAAATGCGCATTCTTCAATAGATTCGTAGCAATAGTGAGCATCACCAATTTGATCATAACAAAAATTTTCCTCAGAAATAACTGTCGAATTAGAACCATTGACAGCTACTGAAACTAGCAACATCAGTGTTGTAAATAATGAGTTCATAATTTCACTTATCACGAACGAGCGAATAATAGTATACTCATTAAATTCATAGTACCATTCTCTATAATGAGAATACGAATATTCTAGTCTTTAAAATTTTTCAATAATTCCCATTCTTATATCTCTTATATTATATCGAATCAATTTTGAAAAAACAAATAAAGGAATATAACGAGGTTTTAATGAATATTTAAGATTGGAAAACCAATCAGATGAATGTCAACTATGTCATCATACTAGAGAATTTCACATATTAGAAAATGGAAAATATGGTATCTGTTTGAAATGTCATTGCATTAATTTTAAAGATTAAGATACTATTTTGTTTATCTCGCTTAACCATGGGTCCATTCTCGATTTCGAGAAACGACTTGATAGATTAAATCTTAGATATATAATGAACCAGACTGAGATAGGTGACCTTCACCGGATACACCAGTCTCATAGGACGGTTAGGTAGTTCTCTACCGTCCTATTTACAAGACAGTACACATACTTTGATACCACAAAATGTGATGCTAATTTCTTTTAATATTCTTAGTTTCTTTACTATTCATACTCCTAATTAAGGAACGAATCATATTTCTGCTCAAAATTTCCTCTTTCAGGACATAAATTAATTCTAACATAAATAGCCCGTTTAATATGTTACATTAGAAAAACAGATGACTTTCAATCCAACTAAATTTCAATCCATCAGTATTCTAACAGCATGGTTAGTAAGAGTTAGTATCGCTACGATAATCCTATCGATCGCATACATGGCCCTCATGCCGTTTTTTCCTTATTCAACTGAACTCAATCCATCCTGGGAGAACATCTTGGGTGCTATCGGAGGCATTACCATTATAATAACAATTCTAATAATTGTTATCACTCTGATGTGGTATTATCGGCAACAAAGAACATTCGTTCATTTGGGGCCAAAGGAGTAACATCACCTATAATGGCTGTTATCTGGTGGTTTGTTCCAATAGCCAATTTATGGAAGCCATACAAAATTGCTCAACAAATATGGAGAGCAAGTAATCCAGAGATGAAATCATCAAACGGAAGTGAATGGAGAAGCACTTCCAATTCAAATATTATTAAACTATGGTGGGTACTAGCATTAGTATCTATTTTTGGCTCACTAATTGTTGGTTTTATTATTGGATTTACCCTCGGTTTGATGTACAGTGAAGTAGAAGCAGAACATATCTCAGAATCGGTATCGAAATCATCAATTGCTGGTATCCTAACGATACCATTTCACATACTTGCCATTATTTCAATAGTTTACTTCATACGCATGATAAGACGAATATCAACCAGACAAGAACTTAAGTCTGGTATTTCAATTTAAAATCTTCCTAATAAGAGTCGAGTTTATTTTATGTTATTCTTCGACTCTCAGTTCCGTCTTTTTTGAGATCTCGCGACACACAGTCCTCACATTTTAGATAAGGTGAATGTTCGTTTCCTTTCATATCCTTTCCTACATCAGTTGCAAGACCTATCTTTTTTTGTATGTTACATTCACTACAAGTTGCGATCAACCCAATATGATCTTCAACTTTCATACTAAGAGTAAGGCAACATTATTTAATATTGTATCATCATACTTACAAAACCAACTTTCCTAAATCCAAATAAAAAGGGTAAATCCCTTCTTCTATATCTTAGATGCCTTTTAAACTCTAGTCCTCTAAAGGAATCGAAACCGCATCGTTTCCATGAGCCTTGTCTAAGATTGTGATATCACCTTTTGAGTTAGGATTGTCCAGATCCGAATAAGAATAAGTTCCTGCAGATTGAAATTGATGCTCGACCATACCATCCGGAGGAATATAGGAGTTAAGTAATTGATATCCGGATTTAGGATCTGGTCCTACCGTAACTCTATGTTCTGTGTTGTCATGATTTAGCCAAATAACCTTATCTCCCTCAGTAAGTGTTACCTTATCAGGAACAAAATTGGTTTTATTATTTATACTCTTGATTAAAATATAAAAAGCCTTATCATTATTAAATTCCTGAGAGGCCGGATTATTGTCATTAGTGAGATTATTGTCATTAGTGAGATTATTGTCATTAGTGAGATTATCTGTCAGAGATACGAAGTTAAGTTGATTATTTTTATCCACCAGCCCTGAGTTCGTACTGGCAAAAATGCTATTTGTTGGTGGGTTATCAAATTTTCCACTGTCTTCAGATTCAACATTGCTCGCATCATCATTGTTGTCAGCATTATCATTAGAGTCTTCATTACTATCGTTGTCATCACTGTCATTATCGTTGTCATCACTGTCATTATCGTTGTCATCACTGTCATTATCGTTGTCATCACTGTCATTATCGTTGTCATCACTGTCATTTCCATCATCAGACCCACCTCCGTCATCAGAATCATTATCATCTCCGTCATCAGAATCATTATCGTTTCCATCATTACCATTGTTCCTACCATCTCCGTTTCCGTTATCTGAGGCCGCTAAAAGAAAGCTCGTTGATGATAATGGAGAAGAGGTGATCGACAATAATATCGATAGGGCCAAAATTGCAAAAAAGAGAGAAAACGTCTTCAAATTGTTCATCAATAATCTCCAAACAAAATTTATTTGAAGGTTTCTAAACGTTTATCTTTTTCAATTATTGTTGTTTTTATCTGAATAATTAAAAGTCTAGCCTACAATGTCGTCATTTGATGGAATTAGAGTCTAGGAATCGTGAGTATATTTAGAAACTCTGATTGATACCACTTAAGGATACCCATGCGTCCCTTATTGATGTTTTTTGCAGAAAGACCAACAAGGTTTTTAATGAATATGAATTGATTGTATTGCAGTTGAATACATTTATCGAATAAAATACCCGTTATTATTTCCCTCAGTAAATGCCATTTATTAATTTCGATTAGAGATATTTCTGCCATATAGTCAAGTTGGCTGCAGATTTTAACCATATTAAACATATATTATCTAATATTGAAATAAGTCATTGAATTAATGATAAGAGTCTTTTTAATTTGTAGTTTACTTCTTAACGTGGGGATAATTATGAATTATACTTATGCTAAACAACCGGCACTAGATATTGTGACGGGTAGCGGAAAGCCTGAAATTGAGGATTCTAATCTCAAGGTAGAAACGGTTTTCGACGGACTTAAATTACCTACTAGCATCGCATTTCTAAATCGAAATGATATATTGGTCCTCGAGAAGGATAAAGGTACTGTGCAGAGAATAATTAAAATTAATGGTAATATGCTACAAGAACCGTTACTAGATGTAGATGTTGCTAATAAGAATGAAAGGGGTATGTTAGGTATTGCTGTTACTGCTGTGGGTAAGCATCCTACATATATATCTGTATTATACTGAATCCAGAAAAGAGGGAAGTGATTATTGTCCAAAATCTTATTATTGTGAACCGGGCAATGAACCATTAGGAAATCGGCTTTACAGGTATGAATTAGAAAATGACAAGTTAGTAAATGCGAAACTGATGCTGGACCTACCAGCCACGCCTGGTCCCAGCTATAATGGAGGTTCACTTATTATTGGTCCGGTGAATGAGGGAATGCTTGGCAACAGATATCCAGTAAATTTGTACTTTGCCTACGGCATTCGAAATAGTTTCGGAATTGACTTCGACCCCCTAACCGGAAATTTATGGGATACTGAAAATGGACCTGATTATGGAGACGAAATTAATCTTGCTGAACCGGGATCTAATAGTGGATGGGATGAGGTACAGGGTATATGGCCTGGGAATTATGAGGAAGTTCCGACAAAAGTGAGCAAAACGTTATTGGTTCCAGAGAATCTGCTAGACTTTGGTGGAGAATCAAATTATAGTCTCCCTGAACTCACATGGGCGGATACCATAGGACCAACAGCAATCAAGTTTTTTAAATCCGATAAATTGGGCAAACAATACGAAAATGATATGTTTGTTGGTGACATTCGTTTGGAAATATCTACCACTTCGAACTTGATGATCATAGAAAAGGCTTACTACTTGGAGGTGCACTTGACGACAAAGTCATATATTCGGACATAGAAAACGAGAAAATAATCTTCGGAGAAGGATTTGGTGGTATATCGGATCTTGAAATCGGACCGGATGGTTACCTGTACGTGGTTTCCATCGGTCAAGGTAAAATATACAAATTAATGCCCGTAGATTAAGAGAATTGGGAAGTGATTTAAAAGCCGTGAAATTCTATTAAGCATGTTTAACTTGTATTTACGAAATTCCTGGTCACATGCGTAATGTTTACAATGTGAATCGCGCATTTTTGACATGGGGCTGGTCGCTTGTGAATCAAAATTGGCACAATTCTAAGATTTGATTTATGAAGCAGGTTCTCTCGTCTAGTTGAATCTTAGACACACAGTTAAATCTCATATTAATTATCCATTATTCATAAGAAATGGCTATTGAACGCGTTTCCACTGGCATTCCTGTATTAGACGGGTTAATTGAAGGCGGCATTCCTAGAGGCTTTACAATTCTGGTAGCAGGAAATCCCGGAACTGGCAAGACTATTCTGACTAGTCATTTCCTCTATGACGGGCTACTGAAGGGGGAATCAGCTTTGTACGTTTCTTTCAGCGAATCTAAGACTCAGTTCTATGAAAATTTTAGACGATTTGGGATGAGTTTCCAGGATTTCGAAAGTGAAAATAAATTTGCTTATTTGGACTTTGCGACCATAACGAAGGAAGGAATTACCGATGCACTAGAGGAGGTGCTAAATGTAGGCAGAAATATTGGCGCAAGAAGAGTAGTTATTGATTCATTTTCTGCAATATTACTAGCTTTTGAAAATACAAACGAAGCAAGAATTGCTCTCCATGTAGTTTTAGGAAAAATGTTAAGAGCTGAAGGTATTACAAACATGTTAATAACAGAGGTTCCTATTGGTAGTAACCATATAGGATCGGGCATGGAAGAATTTGTCGCAGACGGAATTATACAACTTGAGCATGGTAAAACTAATGCAGTTCCTGCAACTGTCAAAGTTATTAAAATGAGAACTACCTCAATAAACAGAGAATCTCATGTGTCAGTCATTGGTAAAAAAGGTATGACTGTGTATCCAAAACAATCACTTCAGTTAATTATCCCAACTTCATTGAGCAGAGTTAAAACTGGAGTTCCCGGATTGGATGAAAAAGTGGGCGGAGGTTTTTTTAAAGCAACTACCACTATATTGGCAGGAGCATCTGGTTCCGGTAAAACGACTTTTGGATTTCAATTCGTATCACAAGGAGTTTTAGACGGTCAAAAGGGTATGTTTTGTTCTCTTGAAGACTCACCTGATGAAATTAGGATTATAGCTAATTCTCTTGGATTTGATGTGGATTACCTTGAGAAGAAAGGACTCAACTTCCTATCTTGGACACCTGAAAATCAAAGTCCAGATGCTTTTATTTCAGAATTGACTGCACAAATAGAGGCTATAAGACCGGATGTCTTAGTAATAGACGGATTGTCAAGCTTCCAACATTTGTATAGGAAGGATATGTATTCGATTGCGAAACGACTAATAAATCTCACACAAAGCTATGGTATTACTTCTATATTCACATTTCTTTCAGACCAAATGGAGGGAGCCAATATCTCTTCTCATGGAATATTTTCAATTTTCCAAAACATCCTTCTCCTCAGATATGTCGAAGCAGAAGCACAATTAATACGATCCATGTTGATACTAAAAATGAGAGCTTCAAGACATGAGCAAACTATTTTCCGAATTACAATTGAAAATAAAGTTGGAGTCAAAATAACAGGTGATATGAAAAATTATGAAGGTATTCTTACCGGTGTAGCTAAAAGGGTGTATCAAAAATATTTGGAGGATGAAAAACAAATTGCTGAAAAAGAAATCAAAAGTAGAAAAAGAAGAAGAGCTAAACTGCAGGCTCGTCAGAAAAAAATATCACAGCAAATGGAAAGAGAAAAACTTCGCAGGAAACCAAAGAGAATCTAGGTGTCAGTTAGGGGTTGAAATTACGATTCTTATTATTTTATGTGATATATTGACAAACCTGAATCTAAAATACGGTGTTTATTGTGTCTAAAGAAATTTCTTTCGAAGAAGCTTATGCTGAAGCATCCCGTGAATCAATTAAGATATTGGGTTCTGTGGTATCGAAAATAGTAACCGATTACCTACAAGGCAGATATTCTATTGACATCACTAAAACTGCGAATAATCCAGCAGCTTTGGACGAGGCATTAGAACACGCAATAGACGGAGGTAGAACTATTGTTGAAAGAAAGTTATTGAATCTGCTTTATGAAAAGTTGAACTTGGAACCATTCATAGTAAAAGAAAAGAACAAAAATTTACCCTCATTTGAGCAGAAAGTAAATGAGGTTAAACAAAGATACTCCGCACAAGTATGATTACTTTTTAATTGTCAAATAGAATAAATATGATAGTTAAGCGAATTTGAAATATATTGATAATCTCTAATTATATATATTCTGAAATTTCGGCTACTATTTTTTAGTGACAATTGGAAGTGTAAATGAAAAGGTAGCTCCGGGAGCATATTTATTATTTTTACCCATTATAGTTCCACCATGTTCTCCGATTATATATTTTGATATAAACAAACCCAATCCTATACCATTGTCCGACTTTGTAGTAAACTTCTCAAAAAGTCTATGTTGAATTTCTGGATCTATACCACTTCCACCATCTTTGATACTAACTTTTACTAAATTATCTGTAGAAAGTTTTATGGATACAATAATTGCACCGGAGTCGGTAAACTTGATTGCATTATTCAACAAGTTGATAATCACCTGAACTATTCTTTTTTTGTCTGCATGAACGATAATTGGATAAGACGGGAAAATCGATTCTATTTTTATTTTTTTTCTAACTTTCCTATTATCTTTAGTTGAGAAATAACTCCTGTCCTTTATTTCATCAACAACCTCAAGAACAATATCTGTAATGTTCCAATCAGATTTGTTTAATTTTAGCATACCAATGTCAAGTCTTGTAGCGTCCAACAAATCAGAGATAAGTGTATAAAGACGGTCAGCGTTTCTTGCCAACCTTTCAAGATAATCTTTACTATCTTTACTGTCATGAGGAAACATTGAGAGCATTTGACAGTATCCCATAATAGATTGAGTGGGAGTTCTTAACTCATGAGCAGCTACATTGATAAATTCTGCTTGTATCCTGTTTCGCATACGAAGTTCGTCATTGACTGCTCTTAGTTTGATATTTAGTTCACTAAGAGCTTCAAATGACTCCTGTAAATCTGAATTCAGCTGAGCTAACTCTGAATTTTTTCTTTTCAGCTCTAAGTTTTGTTTCTTTCTGACCCCGCTTGTATTAGATGGCGCACTATATCGTGACGCATTATCAAGCTTGGGAGCATTACCGGTATTTTTCAACTAACAGCCACAGTATTATTACAACTAAAATATTTAATACATTGCAACATGGTGTTAATTTGGAATCAACTGGTCGTTTATGAATCGTATTTGACATGATTTTTGGACTAGCATGGGGCTGGTCGGATTTGAACCGACGACCTCCAGCGCCCGAGGCTGGCATCATACCAAGCTAGACGACAACCCCTCATCTGTCTATTTCAAAATTACCTTAATATAATATTAGATATGTGTCTTGGCATCACGCCTTGTGATAGCCTAATTATGAGTTATGAAATTTCATTAGAAAATGGAAAATCAATTTTCTTGGGCGTGTCGTTTACTATGTTCTTTTTGACTAATGTTCTTGCTATATTTGCTGCAAATGGTAATGCTCCAGTAGCACCTGGAGAATTATAATTTAGTATGTGGAGTGAAGAATCATCTTCGACAACCAAGCTCTCTGATGCGAACTCTCCATTTTTATCAACTAATATTGTTCTAATTCCTGCCATTCCTCTTTGTTTGAAATCATAAGGATTTAGAGATGGCAAAAATCTCCGAACCCTATTTACCAAATTTGTCTTTGAAAATGAACTAGAGAATTCGTTTGATATCAACTGGAGGAATGGTTTGTTCAAAAACAATTTCAAGACACCTACTTTGCAAGAGCCAATAATTTTCGGAACGACATTTTTCAAGTTATCATATGTAGTATATGAGTATGGACCGAATACAGGGACTGCGTTTGGTCCTACTTCACATCTTCCGTCACTTCTGACAATCCAATGGGGATCCAAAAAAGGATACTCTGTATTACGTGGTACCGAATAAATACTCCTTTTGGTAAGGGTATTGTATTTTTGTGGGGCTATCCAATATTCTCCTCTGAAATGGAGATCTGTGTATTCTTTTGCAAGATCTAGGTTGTGAGCAATGTCTAGAGAATTTCCGCCTGCTGCATTAACTACATAATCGGTAGTTATATCTTTAACAGTACCTTTAATTGTCATTTTTCTATTGGTACCTGCATTTGTATTGTATAGGATTGATTTGAATTTGTTTTCAAATGAAGTCTTACAACCTAATTTCATAGCATCTTCCATGAGTTTTTGATTAATGAGTCCATAATCGGTCGAAGCATCTCGAGTACAAACAATTCCCGCATCGCATTTTACGTTAGGCTCAATCTCCAACATTTCATGCTTGCTCAAGAATTTTACATCCTCATCTCTTAATCCATTCTTGAGGGCCCATTGAACATGCCTAAGCAAAGTGTCAATTTCTCTCTCATTAGTCGCAATTTCAGCTACTCCATCTTCCTTAAACGGCAAGTTATGGAATGTACAGTAACGCTTTAGCATTTCAAATCCCTTTAATGCATGGGTAGCCGTTGATGATTTTTTTTCAGGGTTATAATAGAACGGAGCATGAACTTTTCCAGTATTTCTACTACTAGTATGTATTGCAACTTTCTTTTCTTGTTCCAACACAATAATTGTTGAATCTGTTGTAATGGAAAGAAAATAAGCAATAGCACATCCTAGTATGCCTCCACCAACAATAGTAACGTCATAACTCTCTTGCAAATTAAACATCAACTACCATAGTCGATCAGTTTATTGATGTAGTCTTTATAGGAACAATTGTTCATAATACATTTCAGTTAGAATATCATTTCATTTTCTTATTCTTATGATTTTGATGAAAATCTAATGATTTGTAAAAGGCAACAATCGAAGATGCATTCAATATTTTTCCCTCAAATAGTAACTTTTTAATTTCGTCAATGGATAGAATCACAGTATCTATTATTTCCATCATCCCTAGCTGCTGTTTCTTTTCATCAACTAAGTCATAACCGACAAATAGGTTGCCTGTTTGTTCAAACATAGTATAATCTAATGTATATGAGCCTAGGCTGATAATATTATTTGCTCTAAATCCAGTTTCTTCCTTCAATTCTCTGTTAGCAGCCTCAACTGGTGTTTCACCACTATCAATATAACCGGATGGAGCTTCAATTTGATAGGAACCAACCATGTGTCTGTAGCTCTTGATTACCAGAATTTCATTATTAGAAATAAACGGTACTATAGTGGAATAATCTTTTCTTTTTGCTCTTGTGTAGATCTTTTTCTTATTCCTAATGTCCAGGACATCCTCGTATAACTCGATATACTTGTTGGAGTATATTTTCTGTGATGATTCAAACTTCCAATCAGACGGTAGTTTCATGACATTATACATTCATCTATCTCCCAGTTATTTGGTTTTTGTAAGTAACTCTGCAATTGCTAGAGGACTATTGAATTTTTAATAATTCCTATTCAAAAATTAGAACTAGGACCTATTACTAGATACAGTTAGTATCACACACCAGCAAGCTTGACATTTCCATACAAGCATGCATTTTGTAAATCCTTAATTTCATGTGGCTTGTGTTTTCTGATTTCAACAATGTATCCACTTGTAGAATGGTAAAAAATAACCATATCTGTTGGATAAAGTGAAAGCATTGCATGATTCTCGGGATCTGAT
>DATFEX010000066.1:0-15694 GCA_035250685.1 Nitrososphaeraceae archaeon
GGCAGACTGGTGGGACAGGTCTGTCGATGGTGATGATGGAAAAGATGGTTGGACGTTGATGGCAGAATTTCTCAAGGAAATAGTGTCGACAGTTGATAATCATTCAAGTACTTTAGGATATGAGATCCTAAGCGAGCCTCACGTTGATAATATAGATCAATGGTCTAAAATAGGCAAATTTAATTCATTTATGACTACTGAATTGAGAAAGACGACGGATAAGACTGTTGTCTATAGCATGAATGTTCCGGTTGACTTGAACGGTCCTATCAAAGTGTCACCAGAAAACTTGGCGAAAATGGCGCCTTCAGATAAGAAGAACGTTGTATTCAAGATTAGTGTCTATGGAGTTCCTGATAGAGATGATTATCAGAAGGAGAGATTTGATATGTTTTTGGAAACAAGAAATCTAACTGGAGTGCCTCTGTACATTGGCGAGTGGAACAACGTTGTAAGGACAAGAGATGGCAGTGTGTTTAAAATAAACCCAGGCTTGAGCGAGCTCACAAAATCTAATGCTGGGGAGATACTTGGTGCTTTTAAAGAGGTTGGTATGTGGGGAACGGCATTTTGGAAATGGGATTTTAGAGATGCAGATACGGAAAGTTTCAATTTACTATCGGATGGTAATGGGCAAATAAATCCTACCAAGTATTTTGATATCTTGGAAGATAGTGTTGAATCTGTTTACGGCTCGACAGATGTGCAAGACGGTATTCAACCCGTTGATACCGAACAAGCTGCCTCTGTTGATACCGAACAAGCTGCCTCTGTTGATACCGAACAAGCTGCCTCTGTTGATACCGAACAAGCTGCCTCTGTTGATACCGAACAAGCTGCCTCTGTTGATACTGAACAAGCTGCCTCTGTTGATACTGAACAAGCTGCCTCTGTTGATACTGAACAAGCTGCCTCTGTTGATACTCAATCGGGTACCGAAGAGGCTAAACAAAACAATCTGATTAATGAGCTTGTGAAAACAGGAAAGCTTACGGAAGAAGAGGCCAAAGAATTAGTAACAAAGTCCATTCAGACTGGATCTGGTAATCCGTCCGCTACTGATACTGCAACTGCATCAGATACGGAGACTCGTGCTTCTAATATAACCTCGACTTTGAATACGGAAGACAACAGTGATTCTACTCAAACTTCCACCAATGAAAACAATAGTCCTGCTAATCAATCCTCCAGCACTGATACAAATCCTGAAGATTATGAAGACCTCAACGAACTAATAGATGATATAAAAAATAAGCGAGTAGACTTTGAAGTATCTTTAAATGCGTTCAAAAATTCAGGGGCATATCAAGGCACAAATGAAGAGATGCAAGATTGCATAGACTTGGCAGGAAAAATTGGGGATAATCTCATTGACTACGAAATAGTCCGCTGTTCAGAAGATACGAACTTTTTCAAGAATCAATTGTCCAATAGTCCCAATAACAATGAAGGCAATTGACTAGGATAGAAAAATTCGTATATGGTTTTAGCAGTATCTGAAATTCCATAATGCATTGAATTGTCCTTGAGTTTTCACATTTACTAGATGAATGTTGTTCCGTCAAAATAATGCAATATCTCCCGGTGGATTTGCAAAGTGATTATTTTAGACTCTTCATCATTATCAAAAATGAATCCTCGGAAATGTCTAATCGTCTCTTGCAGAATCTCAGGAAGTCATCGTATTTTGCATTCCTCTCCTCCTTTTCAATAGTTATAATCTCTTGAATTTCAATCGACAATTGTCCCAAAGAGCCCAAATATTCGATCGTAAAATCATAATCATGAATCGTACCTAGAATATCTTGAAGCTTTTGAAGAGTTTTTCTTATTTTCAGTATATTATTACTTGCTTCTGGTAACAATTCCAATAGATACCTTAACTTTTTGCAGGAAATCCGTAGATCATGTAATTCTTCTAATTGTGATGGATTTGTGAGGACAGCAGGAAAAGTCGATTCTATCTCAGATATAAATTTTGATATCATTTTCTCATATCTTTTTTGTAACTCTTTTTCGGTAACACCAATTCTATCGATTAATTTAGCTGTATCTGTACTTTTTAAGGAACGTGCAATTGTCTTTGCGCGTTGTAAATTTGTATTTCTTGATACTTTCAATGCTTGCATTACGCTATTCCTTTGTGCATTTGAAGGATATTTTTGTAACTTTTCATAAATAATATCTAAATCTCTAATTTCGCTATTAAGCTTAAAAAATTGCTTGCATTTCAAAACGTAATCAGATAGTGATGATCCGCTCCTATTTTTCTTTGGTAATATGAGATAAGTAGCATCTAGCCTTCTGATAGCAGTTCTAATATCATGAATCTGTTTAGCATTTGGAGTTTTCAAGTATTTGCTTGCTCTAGTATTGACCCTTTGAAGATTCTCACCTAATCTTGTCAGAAAGGGTAGCGGATACAACATATCAGTTAAAAGATAATGTTTATGAGGTATTAAAACTGTCTAATGTTGCAATAAACAGACCAAAGTTCAATCTAATGTTTCATTTGGTGGCAAAGAACTTGTCTTTCTTGCAGAACTCTTTTCAAAGTAATCCAATTAAAAACAAAGGCATTTCTATAGTTTCTATTGAATAGTATTGTTTTTCACTACCATTCAGTCTTCACAAGTTGAATTCATAATGTTAATTTATGCCGGTAAATAGGATATTATTCTATTCAACCCGTATTAGGAGAGATAATGATACGTCATGAGTTCTTGTTGAATTGCTATATTTTCACTTTAGTTCATGATACATCTATGTTTTTCATATTGTATATCAATTTATTCTGCTATACAAAATATATTCACAGCTTCCAAGTCTAAGCCAAGATGGGTTAATGGTTGTTTATTGTTCATCACAACCAACAACTCCATCATTTTTCTTTATTACTAATATCAAAATGGCTGATATCAAACTGATAAATACTTTAAAGAATTGTAGTATTCAATGCAGGGAAGATGCGACGTTTGTGGAACGGAAAATGTTGAATTACAGCAAAAGAATATTCAAGGACAAGACAAGAACATTTGTTCAAATTGTGCTAATCTATAGGCGTATTTGCTGTCCTTCTATTTTTTTATTTGATATCTTCAGTAGATTAATTGGGGTGCTG
Source organism: Nitrososphaeraceae archaeon (assembly GCA_035250685.1). Lineage (GTDB taxonomy): Archaea > Thermoproteota > Nitrososphaeria > Nitrososphaerales > Nitrososphaeraceae > TA-21. The sequence goes on from DATFEX010000066.1 coordinate 3,122, forward strand.
GTTACTAATATTAAGTATAGAACCCAGGACCGAAATCCGTCTAGAAACTCGATGGCTAAAGATGGTTGGTTGTTTTTGAAATAATATCGCTTTACGAAGCAAAAAACTTCATAAGCTATTTATCTAGTTTGAACATCGCTCTTTTTTGTTGATTGACCGAAGGCAAATCACAATGATTATCATCGGTTTAGCTATGATATCATTAGTTCTTTTACCTGTTGTAAACACTTTTCTCGTGTATGCGCAGGTTGAAACAAAGTACAAAGCAAAATTAATCGGAGATAGTGCAGTTCCACCAGTAAATACGACCGGTGCCGGTAGAGCAGTTATCTTTGTTGGTAATGATTGGCTCTGGTGGAAATTGAATGTAACTGGAATAACTGATCCAACAATGGCTCATATGCATATGGGGTAAAAGGTTAAAATGGGGCAATCTTTGTGCATTTGTTAAGGTCGGCACACTTTGAGAATACAACGGAAAGGATGATAATTTCTGGAAATATTTCTACTTCTGATCTTCAGGGTCCGATGCAGGGAAAATCATTTGACGATATCCAATCTTTATTTAAATCTCTTGGAGCTTACATTGACCTCCATACAAAAGGTCATCCGGATGGAGAGCTGAGAGGAACAATAAAGATTCAGTGTGGTAACGCTACGAAAGATTGGGTATAATTTTGTAAAGAGTAATTTATAAAATTTTTATTTGGAAGCCTCTAGTAGATCGTACAAGATGAGTAGCAATAATTATGAAAAGCTTGGTGTCTTTTATCTAGGAAAAAAGTATGATCTTTCTAACAAGAAAACCAGTAATGATGAGTTGATTCTATATGATTCAAAGGATCTTGTTACTCATGCAGTTTGTGTTGGGATGACAGGAAGTGGAAAAACAGGCCTCGTTATTGTAGTTTTAGAAGAAGCCATCATAGATGGAATTCCGGCAATCATTATCGATCCAAAAGGGGATATGGGAAACTTGCTCCTTACTTTCCCTGAACTTACAGGCGAGAATTTTGAACCTTGGATAAATCCAGCGGATGCCCCCGATAAAGGATCTACAAAAGAGTATGCAAAACAAGAGGCCGACAAGTGGAAGAAAGGTTTGACTGATTGGAATCAGGATGGCGCTCGAATTAAGCGTCTTCGTGAATCAGCAGATTTTGTAATATACACTCCCGGTAGTAATTCGGGAATCCCAGTTTCAATTTTAAAATCATTTGAAGTACCACCTAAGGAAATATTGCAAGATAGCGAATCCATGAGAGAAAAGATATCAAGTACCGTTACCAGTCTTTTATCACTAGTTGGAATCGATGTAAATCCAATTGAAAGTCGGGAACATATTCTCATATCTACAATCATAGAGTATTCATGGAAGGCGGGGAAGAATCTTGACATTCCTTCCATAATACAACTTATCCAGTCACCACCAATAAATAAAATAGGTGTACTGGACACGGAATCATTTTTCCCTTCGAAGGAAAGGTTCTCATTAATCACATCTCTAAATAATCTACTTGCCTCATCTGGTTTTTCTGCGTGGATGGATGGTTACCCTTTAGATATCCAAAATTTACTTTATGGTACAAAGGGCAAATCCAAAGTATCTATATTTTCAATTTCACATTTGAATGACAAGGAAAGAATGTTTTTCGTATCTCTGTTATTAAACCAATTAGTTGGATGGATAAGATCTCAATCAGGAACCACGAGCCTCCGAGCCATTTTATATATGGATGAAATATTTGGCTATTTTCCTCCAGTGGCTAACCCGCCATCAAAAACACCATTATTGACATTGCTCAAGCAAGCAAGGGCTTTTGGACTTGGAATCATTTTGGCTACTCAGAATCCTGTAGATTTGGATTATAAGGGATTGTCAAATACTGGAACATGGTTTATTGGTCGTCTTCAGACTGAAAAAGACAAGGAAAGAGTCTTGGACGGTTTAGAAGGAGCTTCCCAAACTCTGGGAAAATCCTTTGAGAGAAAAGAAATTGACAGAATTTTGTCCTCGCTTGATAAGAGAATTTTTGTTATGTCAAATGCTCATGAAGATGGTCTGGAGATATTTCAAACAAGAATGGCAATGTCATATTTAAGAGGTCCCTTGATTAGAGATCAAATTAAAATCCTAATGGATCCATTGAGAAAAAAGGTACAGCCTGAAACAATATTTACGGCACCTTCTTCAGACAGGATTAATTCGCAGGAAAAGACAAATGTTAAATTATTGAAATCCGATATCCCTGACAATTCTAATTTAAATCAACCCGGGCAGAGGCCAACTATCACTCCCAATATATCTCAGTATTTTATTCCAGTTAAGAATAATGTTTTCGATATAGAGAACATTGTCTATCATCCGTACATGCTAGGAGGAGCAACCTTAACGTTCTCAGACAAGCAGGCGGGATTGGATCTTGTTAAAGACGTAATTTTCATTACACCAGTAACAGATAATGCTGTTCCAGTCGATTGGCAAAATGCTCAAGAGATTGATCTAAAATTTTCAGAGATTTTAAAGGATCCTGCTAAGGAAAATTCTCAATTTATGCAGACGCCATCTGTAGTAAACAAGATTGAAAAATATGTTGATTGGAAAAGAGATTTTCTAGTCTGGCTAGCTCAGAATAACAAGATAACTCTGTATAAGGATCCCCGGACACAAAGTCTTTCTCGTCCTGGAGAGTCTGAAAAAGATTTTCGTCTTAGAATAGGTCAGAAAGTAAGAGAAAATCGTGATGAATCGGTAGATAAGTTACGTAAAAAATATGCTCCAAAATTGGCTACTATTCAAGAAAAGATCAACCGTGCCAAACAAAAAATGAATCTAGAAAATGACCAGGTAAAGCAACAAAACGTACAGACTGCCATTTCTATTGGTACAAGTCTGTTAGGAGCGTTTATGGGAAGAAGAAGAGGAAGAACATCTAGTTTAGCCAGAGGTATTGGCAGGTCAATGAAAGAAAGAAAGGATGTGCAATATGCTAAAGAGTCTTTAGAATCGTTAAATCAACAGTTGCAAAGTATTCAGTCAAAGTTTGATTCAGAGGTGGCCTCACTGAATACCAAGATAAATCAACAGGATGTTCTTGAGACTGTTATATTCAAGCCAAACAAGAATGATATTTCTGTAAAACTACTTTCCCTGGTTTGGTATCCTTCGGGTCAAGACTTTACCTCAAAATTGCGCAACTAAAGTGGAAGTACCAGTTTTTTTGTTTAGATTTTCTGGCGCGCAATGAATTGATGGTTTAAAGTGATGTCAAACTTCAATAGACTTTGCAAGGCAAAGCAAGATCGCTTGTTGGGTTCACCATTATGAATATATGGCTATCTGGCCTAAATTTTCGGGCGAACTAATTTGAAAGCGGCTGTTTATAGAGAACATAGTGAGGATCTAGACAGGTAGTAAAAATCGAAGATATCGATGCACCAAAACCCAAATCCAATGGTGTTTTAATAAAAGTCGAAGCTGCCTCGTACAACTACAATGACCTATGGGGCATATGGGGGGAACCAATCAAGATTCCAATGCCTCACATTTCGGGAAGCGATGCTGCAGGAACAGTTATCGAAATCGGAGATAATGTCACAACAAAGATTAAAGTTGGAGACAGGATAGTTGTGCATCCAAACTTGACGTGCAGAGTATGTAACGAATGCACAGATGGCAAGGAGTATGATTGTAGGAGTAGGATGGTATGGGGGTTTCAGACGGGTCCGCTCTGGGGCGCATTTGCTCAGTATACATATATGCCAGAGGTAAACGTGGTCAAGATTCCAGACAATGTGTCATTCAATGACGCTGCTGCCATTTCAATGGTTGGCATGACTTCATGGCATATGCTTATTACCCGAGCTAATATTCAGCCCGGACAGACAGTTCTTATTATGGGTGGAGGTAGCGGTATGGGAATAGCTGGTATTCAAATAGCCAAATTATACGATTGCAATGTTATTGCCACAGCTGGAAACAAAGATAAGATGGACAAATGTTTGCAGTTAGGCGCTGACTTTGTGGTAAATCACCGGGAACCAGACTGGCACAACAAGGTGCGTCGGATAACTAACAAACAGGGAGTGGATGTCGTTTTTGAGCATATTGGCAAATCCGTTTTTCAGCAGGAATTGACCCTGCTAAAGATGGGCGGCACGCTTGTTTCCACGGGTGCGACTACAGGATATGATTCGGCAATTGATTTAAGATACCTTTTTTTTGAAAGGAGTGAATCTATTGGGTGCAACGCAAGGAACTAAGGCCGGATTAGAAGAAGTTATACGATGCGTTAGTAAGGGAAAAATTAAGCCGGTGATAGATACCGTCTTACCTTTTAGCAGCATGGTTGAAGGGCATATAAAGATGGCCGATTCTCAGCTTTTTGGAAAAATATTAACTACTCCGCAGAGACTCTAATAGGTTATTTAGAAATGAGTTTTAGATTTGGAACAGCAATAAATTGTATTGATGGAAGAACTCAGGAACCAGTAATAGACTTTATGAAACAAAAATATGGAATCGACGGCGTTGATATGATCACCTTTCCAGGTGTAGATGGAATAATATCGTCCTCAGGAAATTCAGACGAGATAGCGCTAATTCGTAAGGCAGTTTCAATATCAATAGAGAAACACGGTTCACAGATAATAGCAGTTATAGGACATTTTGATTGTGCAGGTAACCCTGGAGACAAAGAACATCATTATGCACATATTGACAAGGCAGTTGTAGAAGTTTCTTCATGGAACCTTGGTTCAGAAATAGTTGGGTTGTATGTAAATGATAAACGACAGATAGAACAAGTAAAATGATTACAGTATTTACTGAAGTTTAGGGTTACTGAAATCTAGTTACGAAGTAGTAATAGATGAAAAATACAATTTATTGGTGATAAAAGCTGAAAAATCTACTCAAGTAAAATTATTCAGTAGTTTTACCATCAAATTCTTCCTCGTTTTCTTCGGCTTCCTTTTTAGTAGGTCGCAATATACCGTCCTTATGATGAGGCGGAGCGTAAAGAGTATACATTTTCAAATCGGTCTGGCTGTCAATATTTATGATGTTGTGCTTTGAACCGGTAGGAATTACTATTGCATCGCCGTCCTTAATTTCGTATTCATTGTCATCAATAATGCATTTTCCATGTCCTCCTTCGATACGAAAGAATTGATCATTTTCGCCGTGAACTTCTTCTCCGATTTCTTCTCCAGGTCGTAGAGTCATAAGTACTAGTTGAATATGTTTTGATGTATACAATACCTTCCTAAAGTTATTGTTATCTAAAGTATCTTTTTCGATGTTTGTTTTAAATCCTTTCAATGGTCTTCTATGGGATTAAGTTACTATTAAGAATTTTTTCAGCTTTTCTCGATGTTTATTTTGTTTGTGTTCAATTAAACTAGAACCCATTCAATTCAACTTTATCGCTAATAATTAAGTGGTTCAATACTATTTTACTAAATCTTGGTCTCAAACTGATCCTCAAATATGAATTTAGGACCAAGAGGTTTCCAAGATATCAAACACTTATCCTTCCTGCACCCACTATTCGTATGTCTCTACTATCGGGATTTAAGAGCATTGCAATATCTTTGGCTTTAAATGCAAAGATACTATCAGATAAAATCTTGAGTTTATTGTTTCCTAATTTCTCAATCTTTGCAGATTTGATTTGAGTTCCTATGGATAGAAGATAGGAGTGTGTTTCTGAAAGTTCATTCTTATAAAATGGAACCATATCGAAATCAATAATCAATTCTTGGACGGCAGAAGTAAGATGGGTATCGTTGGAAAGAATATCTCCTCTAGTTATCTCATCAAAAGAAACTCCTGTCAAAGCAAGACCTACCCTAGCAGGACTATTTGATTCATCAACATTTTTGTCATGCATCTGTATACTTTTTATCGTAACCGTTTTCTTTTGAGGAAACAATGTTAGCTCATCGTGCACTTTGATAACTCCCTGCTTAAGAATACCCAATACGACTACACCTACTCCTTTTACATTAAATATATTATCAATGTTAATAGTTGCTGGTCCGTCTCTTTTCACCGGAGACAAAGAATTGATACTTTGTTTAAGACTTTCAATATTCTCTTCGACCTTAAATGATGATGCAACGGAATTTTTTAATAGACTGCCAAGCGCTTCGCTGTCAACTCCATAAGAATGAAGTAGAAATCCTTTGTCTAATTGCAGTAGATTTAGGGCTACTATCTGCTCACCTAGATATTTATCCAGTTTGTCGACGTTCACAATAGAATACTCACCAAGATTTACCGCAGTAATTAATGGTTGTATCTTGTCGGGAAAGCCTGATGGTATTACGTAGGTCATGATTCTGTCGTCTTTTTTACTATCATATGTTGTAATATCACTTGACTGCCCTTTCTTACCTAACTCATTTACAAATTCGGTTTGACCAAGGCATACAAAATTAATACTTTCCACGATGTGCTTTTAAAAGTCCGTCTTAAAATTTATTCCATTCTGAATTCTCAGCTGATTTGGAGGTAGTCACTTATTCATTATCATGCCCAAATCGGAAGAAGCACATTCTTGCTTCAAAATTGTTCCCTTAGTGTATGATTAAACAGTCGTTAGTTTTTCATATTCTTGAAGAAGCTCCTCTGGATTATGCTGACAGTTTTCTTCTCTGATATGTTTGTCAATCAAATCCAGTAGCTTGGCAACTTTATCGATACTTTTCCTCTTGGTCATCGTGAGCTAAGCTATGGACAATATACTTGATAAGGGCTAATAAAATATCAGGTTTCAAAGTAGTAAAGGTTCACCCGCTAGAAGTTTTAACGACAATCCAAACTAGTGTTTTTCGTGATTCAAAATGGTTATCAATGCAGCATTCTTTGCAGCAAACTCTGCTCTCTTTCTTGATGAGTCGTCTGTTCCTATTATTATGACATCTTCTTCATGAGGCTGTAGATTCTGAATTAATTGCTCTGCTAGTTCTTCGTCGGTTTTCAACGCATCATAATTAGTTTGCGGAATAAGAAACTTGTTATCCTTGAATAACAGAGTAGTTGCTCCTGATGCTCCTACCTTCACTGCTGCATCCCTTTGTTCTATTCCAGATTTGACAGCAAAACTCATATCTTTTATGAGTATGGCATAGTTATGTTTTCCCAAAGTTATTTTACATTTTGAGAGCTGTGATTCAGAAGGAAGTGAGCTTAGAAGGTCCGATAATAATGAAGTTCCTTTTTTGGTCATCTTCGTTCCTGCATTGGAGGATTCTACCATACCATGCATCTTAAGGTGTCTGACTAAAGTTCTTACCGTTCCCTCTCCAAGTTCCAGTTCCTTACAGAGATATTCTCTACTTACGTGTCCCTTGTAATTAATCAATTGTAATGTTTTGAACACATGTACCATATCGAAAGAAAGAACTCTACTAGGTGCATATCTCATTGCAATTTTTTGCAGCGTTCTGACATATGTATGCATTAGATAAGTAAACATCCTGTTAGTTTTTCAAGTATATATTTGATTTTAGCTTCGTAACATTCTAACCTAGTTGGATAAACTATCCTATAATTTATATACTCCGAAACCTACTCATACGGAGATGTCGATTACCAAGCAGAATTCAGTAAAAACTTTAGACAGTTTGCCTGTAGCTATTGGGTTTCTGATAGCAGTTTTAGTATTTACAATGTTCGTAGTCGGTTACGATCAAGGGCAGTTGTTCAGTGTGGTTGAAGGTCAAAGTGCGTTCGACACCATGTGGATTCATGAGTTTACTCATGATATGAGACACTCTGCAGGATTTCCATGTCATTAATTTTCTTACGGTGAAAACATTATTTTGAAAGCCTTAACATTAGTTGGAATTACTCTAGCTTCTGGTGTTATTGCCGGAATAATTCTTGCGTTCCTCAATCTAGGAATCGTGGAACCGACTATTGATAAGGCTATTGCCTTGGAAGTTCAAAAACAAGTTTCCTCAGGTGAGAATGTGAATATGTCTGAATTGATTGATTATAGATATTGGCAGAAGGGAGGTGCTCTTGCTGGTGGAGCAATTTATGGTGCTGGATTAGCGGCCTTGTTTGGAGTAATTTTTGTATTTGCCAGAAACAATTTACCCGGTAAGAATAATAAACGAAAGGCAATTTTTCTTGCTGGAATAATGTGGTTTGTATTGTTCCTTATGGTAGCGCTAAAATATCCGGCCAATCCCCCAGCCGTTGGTGACCCAGACACAATTTACTATCGCGAGACCTTGTATGTAGGCTACATTTTGATATCAGGTTTTGCTGCATTAGGTATGGCTATTCTTTGGATTAGGACAAGAATGAATTCAAAGAATATAATAATTCCATTGATGTATGTTGCAATTATGGTAACGGCATATGTTGTTATTCCTTCCAATCCTGACAAGATAGAAATATCTATGGAGTTGATACAAACTTTCAGAATCTTGACTGCATTAACAATAGGAGTGTTTTGGGGAGTCTTGGGGATAATCTTTGGTTCACTCTGGGATAAGTTCTTGTCCAGAGAACAAACAGTACCGGCCAAGTTACATTAGAATTATTTACGACATTCCAAATATTATTTTATTCATTTAGATACATAACATCCTACTAAAGAGGTTGTTCCAATAGACTAACATAGATTTTCTCCTGGTAGAAATGTTGAGGTCATTTGGATTTGGATTCTTGAGTAAATAAGTTAGCACTAGAATCAAAAGTTAGCATTAGTTTAAATACATGAGAGACATCCATTTAGATATGGAACTACAAAAAATAGAAAGTACACCAAAATGTTGATAGTATATTGCACATTTGCGGGACTGGCTTCAGCTATGATAATTTCGGGATTACTTGAAGTAATAGACTTTGCATCAGGTACACCAAGCGGAACTTTTTTTGCAGTAATAGGATTATCACTAGGCTTTGACGATCCCGTCTCTGCTCAATACGTTGGAATGGGGCTACACACGTTGACTGGTACTGTTGCTGGCAACATGTTCGGACAGGTAGCACTTTTCTGGAAAAAACTTGTACCCTACAATATTAAAACTGGAGTATATCTTGGTTTAGTGCTTGGGATATCTTTATGGGCACTATTGTTCGCTCCGTTAGCAACGTTTGGAATTCAACCTAAATTGGATACATTCATGATAACAGAGGTCAATCCATACGCTCACTCAATAGCAATTCACTTTGCGGGACTGTATTACTTCGTATTAGGAGCGTCGTTACTCTTTCATCTAGTCTATGGCGCTATTTTTGGACTATTGGTAGGAAGAATGATGGGGGTAAAGATCTCCACTCGAAAGCTTATGGACCCTACATCTATAAAATAAAAGGAAATTTCTAAAATTCCCTTTTTTTGAAATAAAGGTGAGATGACTTTGATGAAACTCCTAATAAATGAGATGGAAACGAGAGCCCTCGATAAGAATAATCTGAAAACGAACAGTCGGAATACTGGTACTAATAACAATATCGATGCAAACAGGCAAAAGAAAATCAGGATTCTAGTGTCCGGAGCAAGTGGGTTTATTGGACAGAGACTTGTTAAAAGACTACTCATTTCGCCTCGCACAACAAACTGGAGTATAAGATGTATGACAAGAAAACCAAATTCATTTTCCAGGTATTTTCAGAATGGTATAGACAATTTGGAATTGGTGCAAGCTGACGCTCAAAACTATTCTGAATTAGTAAAGGCCTTAACTGATGTTGATGTTGCATTCTATCTTATCCACTCGATGGAAGGCTCGTCAAAGGAATGGAAGAAATTCGCTGAACGCGATAGAGTTGCAGCAGAAAATTTTGCAAGGGCAGTGAATGAAGCAGGTGTTATGAGAGTAATTTACCTAGGGGGCCTAACATATGCACCACAACAAGAATTATCCAAACATATGCGAAGTAGAATGGAGGTAGGTGAAATTCTAAAAAAATCAAACGCTGCTGTTACGATATTTAGAGCGGCTGTAATTTTGGGACAAGGAGGAGGATCTTTTCAAATGCTACAATACCTTGTGGAAAGACTACCTTTGATGGTATGTCCAAAATGGGTACTGACCCGGTGTCAACCCATTGCGGTCGATGATGTAGTAGAATATTTGGTGAGATCTATAGGAATGAATGAAACAATTTCCAAAACATTTGATATCGGTGGACCGGAAATACTCACTTACCTTGACATGATGCGCCGATATGGCAGTACCCTCAAGAAATCAATCAAAATTATCATAATTCCATTTTTAACACCAAGACTTTCATCTTACTGGATTGACCTCATTACACCTGTGAAAGCTTCGCTGGCACGTCCCCTTATCGACAGTCTCAAACATGAGGCTATAGTGAGGGACAAATCTATTTTAGACATTATTCCACTTCGTTTAAAGAACTTTGAAAATTCGATACAACTAGCAAGAAATGAGCAAACTGAAAATAATAAATCAGTCAAAAAAGAAGGAACGTCTTCAAGTTTGAATAAACGAATCTTGTTAGTCTCCACTATTGCACTGGCAATCATGGGATTTACATACTACTTAATGGATGCAAGAGAAGAAATCCTTCAGCCCAAATGGCTGGTGTTGGCTGTGCTTTGGTACTTTGGTATAGCGCTTTCAATATTTTTTATACATAAAGGTGCCAGGCTGGGGTCGATAATAGCGGGGATTATTGGATGGATTACACTAATGTTTTGGCTCCTTGATAATTTCTACTTAATATTTGGAACGTCAATTCTTGCATCGCCTCCAGAATATCTCATGACAATTAGAAATTGTATGGGTGCTACAATAGCTGCCATCGTTATTGCCTCTTCCCACAATTTATTTCACAAAATACGAATTCACTGTCTTTAGAGTATAGAAAATGTCTAAACATCAAGAGATTATTGACCTACGAACGCTATTAACCTTACATAAATTGTTTACTGTCATCGTTCTTTATTAGGGATTAAGTGTTGGAGATTGGTATTTATCAGAGACAAAAAAGTGAAAGGCCATTCATATGCTTATCTTGTAAGGAATGTATGGGATAACATGAAAGGAACAGTAAGACAAGAGACTGTCAAATATCTGGGTAGATCCAGTAAAGTATCAATTGAGGATATCCCAAAAGAATTTCAAAAGGATCCAAACGTAATTTCGTTTATAGCTTGTCATTCTTTGGATGCTGAAAAAATGGAACTTGCCATGAAAGAGGAAATGTTAGCGCTTCTCATGAGAAATGATACCAAATCACTGCTAGATATATTTGAAAGATATTCAGGGTTTTTTGGACTTGTCAGATTCTACGAAAGATTACTGGTACCAGTAATGTACAAGGTCGGTGAGTTATGGGAAACAGGAAGATTGAACGTCGCAAATGAACATGTTTGTAGTAATGCAGCTCATACTCTGGTAAAAATAATAAATGAAAGGGTCTCAAAGAATCCTGTAGCAAATAGAAGAACTCCCAAGATCTTGATATGCACACCCCAAGGAGAATATCATAGTTTGGGATGTATGGTAATCGAATCTTTTCTGAGAAGCAAAGGATATTCCGTTTCCAATATTGCACCTTCTGTTCCTTCAGATTCCGTCATAGCTTTCGCAAGTAAGTATAATCCCGATTTGATTATGATCTCGATGACTCTAGCCGACAATATTGGTGCTACAAACAAATTAATAAATAAAATATTAGACTCAAGATTGAGTGTCTCGCATATACTAGTTGGTGGTATCGGAATAGAATCAATAAAATTAAAAAACCAAAAAAGTGAGCACAAAAAAGTAAAATTTTTGAAAGGAACAAAGTTAAGTGGTATTCTTCCTAGTATCAAAGAAGTTACAAACCCGAGGACAAAAATTTAGTTAACGAAGTAAAAATGATTTTAACAGTAGCAGATATGATTTTTGGGGCTTGATTTCAGGAATAATAGCAACAGCTGCAATGACTGTAAGTGAAATCCCGTCATGGAGAAAATGGGGATTGCTGGGAGTATTTGAATGGCATGAAAACCAAATACTCTCTGCCAGACTTTTCCGTATTGCAAGGAATAAACTAGCTTCAGATACATTTTCTTTCTCCATATCATAAACGGATCGTTAGCAGGTATCGCCTATCCATTTATTCTGTCAATACTCGATATTTCTATTCGCTCGGACTACATCTATAACATTGCGCTATCTATGGTTTATGGATTTGTACTATGGAGCGTCACACTTGTACCGATACATAAACCCATAACTGGTTACCCTGTGTAGAATCATTATTTAGGTCATTTACCTTCAATTGCCAGTGTTACTGGTCACCTGATCTATGGCTTAGTATTAGGGGTATTGATAACGATAATACTGGGATAATGAGTGTCACCTGATTGTTCTATCTTGTAACCTAGTAGTCGATAAATGTTTTTGGATTTGATTGCTAGTGTTAATGTCTTTGTAAGTTAGAAACTTGGCTAATTAGCGTGATAAGAATCATCTAAGAACTGATCGTTCGATAAGCCAAGTTATTATATCACAACGTAGATGTACGAACACAGTTAACCTTCATTGGACGCCGGTGGGACAACTCTACGCATTAGTCCCATCGGTTTT
>DATFEX010000067.1:0-6023 GCA_035250685.1 Nitrososphaeraceae archaeon
GAAAAGGACGGTGGAATTTTCTATGAATTTAACAGGGTAAAACCTGATCATATTCAAATTAAAGATGTGTCATTGGACCTGAACGAAAAATATGATGTAATATTTGTGGGATGGATGGATCCAGGAGTTGATTTTAGAAAATCCGTGGCCAATAGCACAGACATTGTCGTAACAACACTCGATCAGGGAATCAGTTTGGGAGCCGAATTTGAGGAGTTTGGATTTCACAGGATAGCTTGGTGGAGGACTCCTTCCTGGTTGGATGTAAACTATCAGATTATGAATAAATACTATACAAAGATGTCAAATCAAGTATACGACTATTTGTTTGATTTACGCGGTGCACACAATTTATGGTACATTTACACTAAGAATTTAGAGTATGTTGAAACAATAAAGAATGCATTAAATCATTCCATAAAAAAGGACCAAGCAAAATATGATTTTGAACAAGTGATAGATGAATGTGGATTTGAATACTCTGAAAAGTCATTATTTTCAAAAGAAATTAACAATAGTAGCTTATTTTCTTTATGGAACATCCAGTTTGATAGTCCGCCCGCCTAGCCATGTCTAAAAATAGTAATAGTCGTTACCATTTTTTCAATTCGAGATTTCGAATATGATAATACAGATATTGTTGCGCATATCCACCATATTTACCAAAATGGCTTCTCATAATTTCTGACAAAATTGAATATTGGTTATCACTTAGTTTTTTATTAGCATTCATGAAAGTTGCATTTTTCTTATTGATTAGTCTTTTGTAATACTTGAATATTGCACGACCCATCCATACATCAATTGGAAATGCTTCTGTTTTTTCAAGAGAAAATAACAAGATGCAATCTGCTATTTTATTCCCTATGCCATAAATATCAGTTAGTATTCTTCTCGCATCATCATAATTAGAGTGATGTAATTCATCGATTGTTAAAGCTCCAGTAGCGACTTTTTCTGCAATTGACTTGATGGCTTTTGCTCTATATCCAACACTGCACGCACATAATTCATTGATAGACGCATTATATAGATTCTTCATTGTGGGAAAGGTAAAGAATACCTTATTATCAATCTCCTTTTTAGTACCAAATTTCATGGATAAATTTTTTAACATTATTCGTATCATTGAGATGTTAGTGTTACTCGAACAGGCAAAAGATATCATACACTGGTAAGGATCTTGACGGATCAATCGCAATCCTCCATATTTTTTTAGCAGGTTTAATAAAATTGAATCATTGGAAAAACCTGCAAATATCTCTTGAATGTTGTCATCTAATCGAAATATGAAATGTTGCCAATTATCAAATTTTGGAGTCGAATAAAATTCTATTTCTCTATCAGTGATTCTAAATTTTAGAATATAATCCCCATAAGTCCCATACCATGTATTTTCATGTTTTTCCCATAAAAACATCTGCCCACTATTGATACTAATTTCAGGATTAAATCTAGAATCTAACAGCATTTGTATTTTTTATTCAAATATTCTTATCGGCCTGCAATAATTCTCTAGTTTTCACTAAGTCTGTCTCCAGAGCCTCAATTATCTTGGGAATTTCTTTTAGAGAACAATTCAAACATATATTCTGCAAAGATAGAGGATATGTAAAGTATTTTTCTTGTAACTTGATGTCTTTTTTACAACTTGTGCATTTTTTTATTTTGTAGGGATCTGTGTTTTTTATTATCATTTAGAAATCAATCGTTCATGATGATTAGGGATCAAAACATATTAAATTCTTTATATTCTATTGATTTTGTTGATTTCCAAAATTGGTCTTCAATGCAATTTCCAATTGTCTAAAATATTTATTCGTAGTTATCTCTCCGTTATCTCCTACTGAAATTAAATTAAAGTTTGGAGTATCTAATGAAACAAAGTCCCATTTCCAGTATGCTAGCCCCCAAATACCAAGATCTTTAAAGGTCTTGACAAACTGATTTGCTTCCTGTTGATTTATGTCACTTTCAAAAGGATTTATCTCAAAAACTGATGCCCCCTCTTCGTTGACAGTTTGCTCTCGTAGTACATTATTCCATTCACCTACGTATATCGGAACCCCGGTGATGTTTGCAGCCTTAAGAAAGGTATCCAATCTGTCAGCCTGATAAGAGCCTACTGTTGGTAGCCCGTATATGCTTATTTTGAAAACTATGTTGGTACTATTTTGTGGCTTCATCTTTGCCAAGTTTTCAGGGATTAAATTAATGGGACTCTTTAGATCGACAGGAATATTCATACTGTATACAAGTTCCTTACTTGTAAATTTCCTCAACTCATTAACCATAAATGTATTAAACGTTCCAATTTTTCCCCATTGATCGACACTGTGAACTTGGGGTTCACTCAGAATTTCGTAACCTAAGGTGCTTTTATGGCTGTCTACAGTATCTACTATTTTTTTCAAAAATTCGGCTTGTAGAGTCCAACCGTCTGTCCCATTGGTGTCTTTCACAGCTCGATTCCACCAGTCTGTCCACCATGCCTTTGCAGGCGCATATTTGGGTCCACCACCATTTCCAGCAGGATAGGACGGATTATCTTGGAATAGAAAAGAAGGGAATCCTGTTCCTCTTTGTGGATTAAACCAGGAGGAAGTATGAAATTGGTGGTTATCATAAATGACATTCACGTTGTATTTATCTGCGGCTTGTGCTACAGATTGAAGCTCAAGCATAAAATTAGTTGGATCTCTTTCATAAGATTCCCAATAAAATACAAACCTTACATGGTTCATTCCGGCCTCTGAAATTAGTTTAAAACTATCATCAAAATAGTTGGCAGGCATAATACTTCCTATAGTTCTACTCTGGGGCATACTTGTATGATACCCTTTCATATTTACGCCAAAAAATTTTTGATCTGTCTGTTGACCATGCGAATAGAGCACAAAAGAATTAGTTAGCAACAAGGAGAAAATGACAATTGATAAAACCAATTTAGTACTAATAACGTCTCTTGTTAAACTAAAACTACGCATTTGATCTAGGGTAAATATTAACATTATAAAATAGTTTCCAGCCAAACACTAGTATTAAATTGATTCGGATTGAGATTGCAGCTCATTTTTCTTAATTTACTTCCACAATCTGCCCGTTATCTGGAGCTATTGCATCAAATCCATATTTTTCTTTGATTTCAGAAGCGAACTTTGTACAAGACAGATCATCACCATGAACAGTAAGAACTCTTGGATTGCCTTTGATTTTGGTTAGTATCTCAAATAGTTCTTTTCTACTGCTATGTCCGGAAAATTCGTAATGTTTTACGTCTGCGAGACATTTCATTGTTTTTCCATTATTTGATACAAGTCCTTTTTCAAGTAGTAGTCTGCCTGGTGTACCTTTACCCTGATACGATACTAATGCAATACCATTTTTGGGATTTTTTGTTATTTCTTGCAAATAGAACAATGCTGTTCCACCTACAAGCATTCCTGCGGGAGAGATTATTACTCCTGGCTCTTTTACCAAATGTTTTCTTCTATGCCATCCTTTAACCCATTCAATTTCCGATAATATTTTCTTAAACCCGTCAGGATCTCTTAGAAATGACGGATTTCTTAACATTATTTCGTTGGCTTTTAATGCCATCCCGTCCATAGCTATCTTATGTTTGAAATTGTTAGCCTTCAAAACACACGCAATCTCTTGTGCTCTTTCTACCGAAAAGGCAGGTATGAAGAGTGTTCCCCCTCTTTCAACCACATCGTATGCAAATTGGACTAGATTTTTCTCTGATTCCTCCCTTGGGGCCTGTTCTGTTTGAGAATAGGTACTTTCAATAATTAGGATATCAACTTCGGGTAAATCTAAATCTGCGGGTCGCAGTAGTTTTGAACCTCTCGTATTAATGTCTCCGGTGTAAAAAATACGTTTTCCTTCGCTTTCTACAACTATTGAGGAGCCACCGATAATATGTCCAGTTTCGTGTAAAGTGATTTCCATGTTATTAACCAAATGTTTTTCATTATATTGTAAGGTTCTTGAATGACTCATCATATTGTTCAAATCTGCATATTCAAAGGGCAAATAAAATCCAGATATTTTGAGCATGTCTTCAATAAGTAAATCAGAAAGTTCGAATGTTGGGTTTGTTCCCAAGACCGAGATATTGGAGCCGGATAAAAACAGCGACGGAATATATCCTGAATGATCCAAATGAGCATGTGTAAGAATGACTGAACTGATATCTTTTGGTCTCACGTGAATTGGAAAAATTGGTTCTCTCTTTAACAATACTCCATAATCTAACAAAACATTAGTACTGTTTGATGTTACCAGAAATCCTGAACGTCCGACTTCTTTGCCGGAGCCTAAAATAGTTATTTTCATCTAATAATCACTTGTTTATACAGACGGGTTTTAAGTCTTTCATTTTTCTCCTTTTAATAGTAATTAATAACAAATTAGAAACGACAGAATAAATTAGAGTTATTGTAAATATTAAAGTTGTCAAGAATCGTTATTACGGGCAATCCGGGAGTGGGAAAACGTACTATTAGCAATTTGTTATCAAAAAGGTTAGGATTCAAAATAATCAATCTAAATGAATTTGTAATAAAGAACAAGCTGGTTTACCCAGATAAGACTTTGGGTGTGTATGATGTGTATATTAAAAAAGCGTCATTATTGCTACGAAAGGAAATCCAACAATACGATGATGTGATTATTTCAGGACATCTTGCTCCATACTTACTGATGCCAAGTCAGGCTGATCTGGTCGTAGTCCTACGACGTTCACCGCAATTTCTTTTAGAGACATTTAAGGAAAGAAAATATACAATATTAAAAATAAGGCAGAATATAACAAGCGAGGTTCTAGGAATAACATTGTATGACAGCATTAAAAAATTCGGAAAACAAAAAATTATTGAATTTGACACGACAAAAAAAGCTAGTAAAGAAATTATTAAGCGTGTAATTGAGGCGTTAAATGATGATTCAAAAAGGATAATGGAAAGTATTGATTGGATGCCTACATTAAAACATCAACAGGATATCTTAAATCTGATATCATACTAGTTGGACCAAACAACAAATTGCTATTGCCAATATCAGGACTTTTCTCCCTAATCCCCCATTCTAACAGGATTTAAATAATAAATGATGATGAGAAAAAATGTCATCCGGTTTTCAAGATGAACAGGGTAAGAATTGGTGTTGATGTTGGGGGTACGTTTACCAAATCTGTAGCAATAGATATGGACACTGGTAGGATAATCGGAAAGGTTACGGTTCCGACTTCTCATTTCTCACAAGAGGGCGTATCAACAGGTATCGTAGAATCGCTAATCAAGCTAATACGAAAGGAGGGCATAAATGAATCTAATATTGAATTAATATCGCATAGTACAACGCAGGCCGTAAATGCATTATTAGAAGGCGACACGACAAAGGTAGGAATAATTGGAATGGGAGTAAGCTTGGAGAAAAATGATATCATGAAAAGAACAAACTTGGGTAACGTTAAGCTTGGACCGAATAAATATTTGAAAACATGTTATAGGTTTTTAGATACTTCAAAGTTTTTGGATGAAAAAGAGATTTCACAGATAATAAAAGAATTGAAGGATGAGGGCGCGACAGTTCTCATTGTTAGTGAAGCATATGGCGTCGATGATCCTAGTAATGAACTTTATGTTATGCAAAAATCAGATCTACCTGCAACTGCAGGTCACGAATTAACAGGAATATACGGTCTTGAAATTAGGACCTTAACTGCTGCAATAAACGCTAGTATATTATTAAAGGCCATAGGCACTGCAAAATACGTAGAAAAAGCTGTCCGTCAACAAAAAATTTCCGCTCCACTTACAATAATGAAGGGGGATGGTGGTGTAACTGATATGAATACTTTTAAGACCAAACCAATTTTGACAGTTTTATCAGGACCCGCTGCAAGTGTTGCAGGGGCGTTACTACATTTAAAAATACTTAATGGCATTTTCATAGAAGTTGGAGGAACATCAACAAATATTTGTGTCATTAAAAATGGTAAGCCTGAAGTTAAGTAC
>DATFEX010000068.1:0-16228 GCA_035250685.1 Nitrososphaeraceae archaeon
AATGGAATATTCAGATTAAAAGAAATCATTTTTGCAACGTCGACTGATCTGCCACCACCGACACCTATGATAAAATCGGGTTGTTCTTTTTCTATGATTGATTGAGCCGAGTTGATATCATTCATCGAAGTATTTGGCGTCTCTATCCACTTGTGTTTTAATGAAGAGCTTTCTAGAGCCTGGATACATTCTTTACTCACTCGTGCTCTTACAGTATTTCCAGAAATAACGACAACATTTGCTGTTTTGTCGTTTAAATCTCGGATAAACGATCCAAGTTGGTATATTACATCGTTACCAATCAAGATTTTTCTTGGAAGTTCCATTAAGTGGTTTGGGTCCGATATCAATTCGTCTTGATATACAATTGTTGCATTTCATTTTATTTCTATCGCTTTGTAAGCAGACTAAAGGTTGTGAAGGATAAGGAAAGTCAATTCTATTCTTAATCATGTGGCATGAACATTTTAGAAGTAGAAAAAGATAGTTTGAGAACCTTTATTTAGCTCATACTGCCTCTCAATATACAAACTTCTAAATGAAGATAATATAGTTTAGTGAAATATTGACATGTATGATAGAGCACCGGATGAAAATCGAAATCAAAACATTGTTGCTGCTATTTTAAATAACATACCGTCAGAATCTGAAATTACTAAAATAGAATATGAAGGTCCATTTATTGTACTCTACTCAAGAAAACCTTCTGTACTTTTAGAAAATCAAGAGATAATTTCTAAGATGGTTAATTTGATAAAGAAAAGAATAGTTATAAGAACTGATACCTCTATTAGGTCCTCTGAGGAATCCGTTGATCAAATAATTCGTTCTAGCTGTACCAACGCTAATAACATACCAGAGATATGTTTTGATCCTGCTTTAGGAGAGGCTACTGTTTATGTCAATGACTCTGGGACTTTAACAGAACTTAACCAACTAGAAACTGTTCTGGTCGAAAAGACAGGTTGGAAGTTGATGTGTAGACGAGCCCCAAAAAACTTGACACTCATAAAAACTATGAATGAAATATTACATAATTCATCTGAAGAAAGAATAAATTTCTACAAGCGAGTTGGTGAAAAAATATTCAGACAAAAGCTGTCGGGTTCTGAAGAAGCAAGTATAGTTTGTTTAGGGGGCTTTTCAGAAATTGGAAGAAGCTCCATGTTGATCGTTACCCATGAAAGTAAGATATTGTTAGATTTTGGAATTAAGACATATAAGGTTGAAGATACAGACTTACTTCCACGACTAGATATTTATGGGATAGGCATGAACGAAATTGATGCAGTAATCATATCCCATGCACATCTCGATCACTGCGGAGCTGTTCCAATACTATGTAAATATGGATATGATGGTCCTGTGTATTGTACTGAACCTACTTTTCCAATAATGATATCGATATTACAGGATTATCTTTCCAAGACTAAAGAACCCTTGTACTCCACAAGAGATATAGAGAGTCTAATTTCTCATGTAATACCTCTAAACTATGGCGCAGTGACGGATATTTCTCCAGACGTTAGAATAACCTTTGCGAATTCAGGTCACATGATTGGTTCTGCATCCACTCACCTGCATATTGGAAATGGAGATCACAATATTGTATATACTGGTGATCTAAAATTTGGAAGATTGAACACTGTAGATAATGCCTTTTGGAACTTCCCAAGAGCAGAAACACTGATAATAGAAAGTACAAATGGAAATAGAGACGATAAATTTGTTAGCAGAGACATAGCGGAAGAAAGTTTGGCCAAAAGCATCAACTCAACTATTCAAGTAGGTGGAAGATTGCTGATTCCAGTTCCAGTTTTGGGTCTTTCACAGGAAATTTGTGTAACATTAGGAATGTTAAGAAGCGTCAAGATGATAAATCCTGATAATATTTTTGTCGATGAAAAAGTATTGGACATGTTTAATTTTTATGAAATGTATTCGGACTACCTATCAAAACCACTTAAACAACGAATAAGTGACCAAATTGAGGATCCTCTTTTTATTAACAGTCTAGTGAAACTAGAACCATCCATTAAGTGGGAGAAATCAATTGTTTTATGTCCATCATCGATGCTTACAGATGGACCCTCAGTAAAATACTTGAGTCAGATAGCTGATGATCCATCAAGTAAGGTCATCTTGCTTTCCGAACAATTCCAATCTACAACTGGAAAGTTGCTTCAGGAGGGACAGCGTAATATAATGCTTGAAGGTAACAATGTCGATATTAAGTGTAATATTGATGTGATACCAGGCTTTAGTATTCATAGTGATTATAATCAGTTATTAGCTTACGTAAACCGACTAAAACCAAAGCTAAAAAAAGTTATAACCAATCATGGAGAAGGGAAAAAATGTCAAAACTTGTCTAATTCAATAAACAAAATTTTTAAAATCCAGAGTCTACATCCTCTGGTTCAAGAATCAATCAAAGTTTTGTGAACTATTAGGAAACTTACTTTAGCTCGTGTACTCCTTTCCATATCTTTACGGCCGGTGGTGTAATCACAACTCGCTCTTCACCCAATCTCGCAATATCTCCCCCGGCAGATTTAACAAAATTATATAAATCGTCTATAGCCTTTCGTAATGTTTCAATATCCTTCTGAGCCATTGGTGTTATTCTGACTATTAAGATCATATGCCTTTTTGCGTCGTCTTTGATGGAATCAACGTCGCTAATGTCCTTTAGGGTAATGGCCTTAAGGTATATGGGTTGATTTTGCATAATTGCACATCCTCTTGTTATAGCTTGAGACGTTAAAAGTCAAATAGTTATTCTGGTCAAATATTTTTTACACGTTAGCTCAATTTTTGACATTCAAGTTCTGAACGAGTAAAGACCAAATTTCAAGTACAAATCTCAAATCATCAATTTTTCTAGGATATATTATAAATATTTCATATTCTTCTAGAATAATTAAAATAATTCAGTATCCACGCCATTATATTTTTACAAAATAACAAGCTAAAGCCAAATCGGTCTAGTCCATTCAATTCTGGTCATAGAATTACGTCTTAATGAAATACGAATTCTTGAAAATAATTATCCTTATGAGTTATCATCAAGTTCTAGGAGTAATCGATTTATCGTTGAATAAACCCCGTTGAAATTTGTTATGCATTGAGCAATGCTTTCTATACCATTATCCCTCATTTGAGTTCCTTGGTTGTACTTTGTCTCAATCTTGCTATCCTTGGTTTCGAGATAAATAGTATAAACTGTATGATATCTCTGATATGAACATTTGTGGGTATATTGTCTTATTTCAAAGTTATTCACATCTCTTCCATCGACAACATATTTTTTCAATATTGTAATACTCTTTACTGGATCATCCTTCCAATGTTTAAGATCAGAATCTCGTTTAAATGTCATTTCATGTCGTCTTCTGTCATATATTGTCATACTCTAGAAATCTTACCCATTCGGGAAACCATAAATTGTATTCCGAAATCCCAATCCCCTTAGAAAGAACAGAAGGAGAATTATAAAATACTCTGTCAGCACCCAATTCTTTAGAGATCCTGGTATTTAGTTCCTCAAGAGAAGGAACTTGTCCAATATACTTATGAGCAATTAATTCTCTATTATGAGTATATAACCCAACTTGTCGTCCATCCACTGTAGGAACATAGCTCACAATAACAGACACTGATTTAACATCTGCTTTTCTCAAATAATATATAGTTTCTTTGGCAGTTATCCCAGTTTGAATTGTACCTTGAATTAGACCAATCCTTTTCTGGTTAATCTTGTGTCTAAGAATGTATTTCAAAGATTTTCCAGAAGTTATCATTTTATTCTTACTTATATTCTCAGAAAAATCGATCATACGATCAGAATCATCATATCTGTCATTTATTATAGCCTCGCCCAAGTCAAATTTTGGAATATGATGTCGGAATTCTGCACTAAATCCAAGTGTCATAGGTCTTGGATAATCAGGTTCTGCGTAAGCTGCCTCAATATCAATATCTGAATGTGATGAGAGAAAATCAGCTTGGACTTTTCCTATCTTTTTCCTAACTTCATATATCCCCTTTCCGTCGATAGTTGCAGTAACATGGGATTCTCGAATGAACTCAAATGGATCTATCATTGTCCTTGTTGTAGGAAGTGATAATAGCTTTTCTTGACCGGCTTCAGCATCCATCTTAATCAATTGTCCGGGCCTTACATCTTGAAAATTCATATTCGGAAATGGAATACGCAGGGAATTTTCTGAAGCTATTATTGAAATTGAGTTGTTCCTGTCAGTTCCGCTAACTAGAGGTTTGAATCCAGTTGAATCTCTGTATGAATAGATCTTCTTATTGCTCATCATAGTAAGGTTTCCTCTCAAATGTCTGTCCAAAAACTCACAAGCTTTTTCTGGATTTTCCTTATCAATTAGGAGTTTTTTGAAAATACTATATATCTTAAACAATGAATCAGCACTTGCTGCGTCCCCTACGAGTGGATGTAGATGCAATTTTTCAATGTCTACGAAGAAACCATCAAGGACCACACTAATCTTATTCATACTCTTGAATCTAGGAGTTCTTTTGGATAAATAACCTAATCCTAGTCTAAATTCCAGGTTACTATTATTTTCTACGATCTTTGAAATCGATCTTTCGGCGGGGAATGGACCGATGCCATTTGAGACTAAATTATCAATAATCATCTTCCAATACGCTTTTCCTCTATGCTGCAGCATCTGTAAGGAACTAATGAAATATAACATTAGAGCTTCTTTGTCTGTGGTACAATTAGCAATTGCAAAAATGCCGGCCAACGATAAGTTAATGATCATTAAAGAAATTAAATTTTGTGCTCATATGAAGACTGGATTATCATGTTTACAAATCTCAAAACATTAATTTATGAATCTTAATAATCATAACGAGTGCTCATTGGGTTAATTGGAAAGGCAAATGTAGGTAAATCTACTTTTTTTTCAGCTTCTACGGATAATATTGTCAATATTGCGAACTATCCGTTTACAACAGTGAAACCTAATCTTGGAGTTTGCCATGTGAGATTAAATTGCGTGTGTAGAGAATTTGGGGTTAAGGATAATCCGGTTCATTCAATTTGTATTGACGGAATTAGATTTATTCCAGTACAAATTATTGATGTTGCTGGCCTAGTTCCTGGCGCTCATGAAGGCAAAGGCCTTGGAAACAAGTTCTTAGATGACGCTAGGCAAGCAGATGTACTTATACATGTCATAGACATTTCCGGTTCCACTGATTCTGAAGGGAAACCATTGACGCCAGGTACCGGCGATCCGCTTGAAGATATAAGATTTGTTGAAGAAGAATTTGACCTATGGCTAGTTTCAATTATCAAACGAGATGTAGACAACATCAAAGAGCTTGATCCGTCGGGCCAAAATACAGTGCAAGTATTGAAAAAAAGATTATCTGGGCTTGGAGTTTCAGAAACGGCGATAGATAGAGTTCTGAACAAATTGACTTTACAAAACAAGAAATTCAAATCTTGGACAGAACAGGAAATTTTTGACTTTTGTCAAAATATCCGCCGAGATGTAAGACCTATGGTAATTGCGGCAAATAAGGCGGATATTTCGACATCTAAAGACAATCTAAGCAAACTCACAGAAAAGTACTCTAATGTTATTCCATGTGCTTCTGAACTAGAGATGTTACTACGAAAGGCAGTCAAAAACGGATTCATCCACTATCTTCCGGGAGATAATTCGTTTGAGATTAAAGAGAATAATCAATTGAGTGATAAACAGAAACAAGCACTTGAAATTGTTTCAAAATTCATCAAAATGCATGGTTCTACAGGTGTTCAAGAAATAATAAATCTTGCCTGCTTTAGTCTCCTGGAGAGGATTGTAGTCTATCCGGTTGAAGATGATTCAAAGTTATCTGACAAAAAAGGCAATATTCTTCCCGAAGCTTATTTACTAAGTAAAGAATCAACTGCAAAAGACTTGGCACATGCCATACACGAGGAGTTGGGAAAAGGTTTTCTTTTTGCGATTGACGTTAGAACCAAAAGAAGATTGGGAGCTGATCACATATTAAAAAATAATGATGTAATTAAGATTGTTTCTACAACAAGCAGGAAGTGATAGAAATGTTATGTCTTGGAATAGAGAGTACTGCTCACACTTTTGCATGTTCTGTAATAAAACAATCTGGTTCCAAATTTTATCCCAATGTTCTTTCTGACGTTAGGGATATTTTCAAGGCTCCTGAGGGATCTGGAATCCATCCTAGGGAGGCAGCTCGTCATCATGCAGCTGTGGCAATAGATGTTTTGAAAAAATCATTAGAATTATCCAAGACTAATTACAAAGATCTAGACCTTGTAGCATATTCTGCTGGACCTGGTCTTGGTCCTTGTTTGAGGATAGGTGCAGTAATCG
Source organism: Nitrososphaeraceae archaeon (assembly GCA_035250685.1). Lineage (GTDB taxonomy): Archaea > Thermoproteota > Nitrososphaeria > Nitrososphaerales > Nitrososphaeraceae > TA-21. Next base: position 6,393 of record DATFEX010000068.1, read on the forward strand.
CTCGTTCAATATCTTCATTTTATAATATAAAATTAATTCCAATAAATCATGCCTTAGGTCATATTGAACTTGGAATGAGTCTAACTAATAGTAAGGATTCGCTAGTCCTATTGGTCTCTGGAGGTCATACTATGATATTAATATTTAATAATAGTAGGTGGCGTGTAATTGGAGAGACATTAGACATCACATTAGGACAACTTCTAGATCAATTTGGTAGACATCTGGGATTAGCTTCGCCATGTGGGGCACAGATAGAAAAATTGGCTGATAAATCTTCACAAAATTATGTCGTATTACCATATTCAATAAAGGGTAATGATGTTACTTTCTCTGGGATACTTTCTGCCTCCAAGAGATTGATTTCATCTAGTAAATATACAATTGAAGACATGTGTTATTCGATTCAAGAGACAGCATTTGCAATGATAATAGAAGCGGTTGAAAGAGCGCTATCCGCAACTGAAAAGAAAGAACTACTATTAGTTGGAGGAGTCTCTGCGAACAAAAAGCTATCTCATATGCTTAGTCTGGCATGTCAGAGACATAATGTGAAATTCAATTCATGTCCACTTTCATTCGCAGGAGACAATGGAGCGCAAATTGCGTGGACCGGAATATTATCATATTTGAAATCAAAGAATTCAATAGGAATTTCAGATTCGTTTGTTAATCAATCTTGGAGAGTAGATAGTGTAGACGTAACTTGGCGAAAAAACAGAATGTAAACAAACTATCAAATTATCTGGATCATCTCATATTATGTCAGATCATACAAATTTGGAGGTATTTTGTTCCGGTAGCTTTTAATATTTTCTTTGTTATCTGTTTTATATGTCAAATAAGAATTCCTTTCGAAAGTCTGTATCAATATTTACGGCGCTCTTGATTGTAACCGGGGCAATAGCAATAATCGCATACTCTTTGAGTTCTGGTGAAGCATATCCTGCAAAAGGGAAGGATCGCAAAGATATGACATTTGGTGCTATATCGAGTATTCAGAATAATGAGCAAGGGGAACCATCATGGATTCTTTCCGGACACTGGATCACAAATATTATGAATAAGACTATGGACAGTTTCAATCAGACTAATCCTGCAAAGTTTGATTCACGGGTCTATATGGTTATGTTGGACGGAACCGCAATGCACAAACACTCCATATCTAATTTCTCCCTGAGTGATGTCAGTAATCAGGACAATGCTACTTTGTTCAAAGGTACAGTAACGGTAACTCTAAAGGACGGCCCAGTTGAACAAGTACCAATTGAAATTAAGGTAGGGAACAATAATGTAATTGGATTATCACTTGATGGAACTAAAACAAACAACCACTTTGGTGATACACCAGTCTACGGTATGATCCCACCCAAGGCCGATATAATGAAGATGATGTCTCAGATGGGTAATAAAACCAAGATGGATATGCATATGAATATGAGTAAATAGAGCCTATTAAATTCGAAAGAATCCTTCATTTTTCTACCAATGGTAACCAATCAAATATACTGAATTTGCCGTCAATGTTACCATAAAGATAAATAATGAAAACTTAGTTTGAATTACCAGCAATCAGTAAGTTCATCTTATTAAAGTTGTGGACTTTTTTTCCTATCTCTGTTTCTGCTTCTGTTTGGCCGACTATTTTTCTAAATATCTCTCGATTTGTTATATTGGGAACTGGAGATTATTCAGTTCAAGAAATTAAATTGAATAAGAGAAATTATTTAATATTATTTTGTTAATCGCATTCTGTGTATAATTCGACATTGGAGAAATTTGAGATAATTTACTATAAAATGGCAAACACTTAACAACCTAGATTCAATCATTCTAAATATGGTATTTGGTATTAAAGACAGGAGTATCGAAGAGATTCTACAAACTCTCAATAAACTTGCCGTTAGTCCTGATGACCTTGAACATTGGACTATGTCAATAGAGATTACCGCAAAAAGTATGAGTGATGACAAAACTGGTAAAATTAAATTCGAGTATTACCCAGAAGAGAAAGTTATGAAATTTTATGTAAAAGATGCAAAGTCAAGGGATGATTTAATCAAGTCCGTTGAAATCCATCTTCCACTAATTCCTGAATCACTTCAAGGTTTTTTCAGTGTGTTCAAATATAACCTAAAAAATGTAAAATTTAGTTAAATTACTGAAAAGGGGAGGAGGGTAGGATGCTATGTTCAATATACCTATTTCCGTATGAACATGTTAAAACATGAAAGTAATTCCAGTATATTGAATAGACTCGCCCAGTTCTACTTTTGCTAGTTTTTATTGAATAGCCCTTTTTGTGTTTCTATCTCTTTGGCCCATTTCTTGCTATTAAATACACTGAATTTGTACTTGGAATCGCCTATCTGTATGACTACCTTGGTGAGAATAAAGCCTTCCGGATTGACATTACCTACTTTATCTAGCGTCGAATTCAATATCGCATTACCTATCTTCTTATTCAGAGTGGTTAGATTTCCTTCTGTTTTTTCAAAAATAATCCTTTGATTAGTTAAACTCAGAATGCCACTACCAAGTTTTACTTCAGAACAGTCTTCTTCAAGAACCAATTTTTCACCCGGATTTGGATCTATTTGTGGTGCCACATTTTTATTTCCAAACTTTGGTTATATTATCATTGCAGTATTACAGCAAATTATTGTTCAAAGGGGCAGAGTCAAACATTTACTTGACAAAATGGTATGACAAAATGGCGATTTCAAAAATCAGAATTCCAAAAGCGTATAGACAGAGGATACTTGATGAGGATTTGAGAAGAAGAAGAACAATTAATGAATCTAGGATGCTCAATTTGGCAAAAGAGTTTGATTTAAGAACACCATACATTTATTTCGTAGATCCTTTTCGAGCTGAAATTGTCATGGAATTTGTATCTGGAAATAGAGCAAGTAAGGTCTTAACATCAAAAATATGCTTTGAAATGGGAAGATTGGTTTCAACTCTTCATCTGCATAATATAATTCACGGAGACTTAACCCCTACAAATTTCATAACTGACGGAAAAATTACCATGATAGATATGGGACTTTCATTTTATTCGACCAGAAAGGAGGACAAGGCAATGGACATTAGATTATTTAAGGAAATTTTGAAAAGTACTTTTTACAATTCATTCTCTAAATTTTTTGATAAATTTTTAGATGGATATAATTCTGTTAATTCTAAGGATTTGGAAAAAATTCTAGAGAGAATAGACGTAATAGAATCGAGGAAAAGATACGCTATCACATGAAGATTTTATACCTGCATTTGTTAGTTTTTAGCCAAATTCCGAGAACTACATTAATGGTTAATTCTTTTGGTCTTAAATAAAGAACATAGATTAAATAAATTATATAGTAACTTTTTTATTTTAGTGTTTGGTTTTTTCTAAAATTGAGAAAAATAATATTTGCAAGTACTAATGAAAATAAATTCAAGGAAATTTTGCTCCATCTGAGTAACTTTGATTTCGAAATAGAATTTATGAGATTTAACACTGTTGAAATTCAATCAGAAATTTTGGAAGACATCGCTCTTGAAAAATCTAAAAGAGCGTTTGAAAAAATAGGTAAATCGTTAATAGTAGAAGATACAGGACTTTTTATTGATTCACTAAACGGGTTTCCAGGTCCATTCTCATCATATGTTCTAAAGACCATAGGAAACAAGGGAATACTAGATCTACTTTCAAACAAATCAAATCGATTAGCACTTTTTAGATCAGTAATAGCTTACAATGACGGCAAGAACAGTTTAACTTTTTCAGGCGAAACTAGGGGCACGATAAGCGAAAATATTTCAGAAACGGGTTGGGGTTATGATCCAATATTCGTTCCACTAGGATCCTCAATTACATACGGCCAACAAGGTATTACAGACAAGATAAGAATATCGCATAGGACTGATGCATTGAATCATTTCGCAGAATGGTATTGTAGAAATTATACCGAATGACAGTAATCTTTCATTGCGTAAGTGGCTTTTGATATCCTTCAATCCATCTTTCAGTGAACCTTTCGAGATTTTGAAGTACGACTATCCTTGATACTTCGCTTTCATCCATGATAGAGAACCTATCCAATGACTTACAGAGTAAATTTGAATAATTCCTAATTTCTTCCATTTCCAACATATCAGATCTTTCTAAACGCTGTGTAGACATTCCTATATGCATATATGATTTTATTTCTATAAAATGAGGATTACCGTTTTTCATTATCTCAGCAAATTCATCAACGTGGTTTGTTGAATCATTAAAGTTCCTTATGACAGTCATTCTCAATACTGTCCTCGTATTCATCTCTGATAGTAACTCAAGACTCTTTTGCCATCTTTCCCACGCATCCTTATATCTTGGTCTATTAACAATCGCAAACATTTTCTTGTTTGAGGCATTTGTTGAAAGGTATAACTGCGTTGGGAGAGCGTCTTCATCTATCAGTCTTTTAAGCATTTCTGGTTCCTGACCATTCGTAACCAAAAATACTGATTTTGTATTCTTCAAGGTGTAAAGGTATTTGATTAAATCCGGTAATTTTGGATACATTGTAGGTTCTCCAGAAAGTGATATTGCGTAGTGTTGTGGAAAAAGTGATTCATCAAGTTTTGTTTTATCAGTTTTTATGTTACCATAATGTCCTACAATAAGCCTTCGTCGTTCCTCTATTAAATTATTTATTATCATGTCTGGCTCATCAACTAAACTTGCGGGCATTTCTAGAGTATCATAAAATTCAGTAGGTCGCCAACAGTAAATGCATCTATTTTCACAATTCATAGCAGTTGGTGTCATTTCCATACACCTATGAGTTGAAATACCATAGAATTTGTGTTTGTAACAGGTTCCTTCATTGGAGAAAGACTTTTTTGTCCAATGACATAGCTCAACTGCAGAGTGGTTGTAAACACCATACTTTGCTTTCTTCAATTTAGCCTTAGTAGAAGCTGAGATTTGAATAAGGTTTGACGTATCTGTATGTGAGATGTATTCATCGGAACAACTCATAATACATGAACGATTTGCATAATGACATTTAAATGTTAAACGTCCGACTATTGGTACTACTTCCAAAACTTCTTTATATTATTAATAATCTAACATCAATCAAAATCAAGATGTTAGATACACGAGAAATTTTACAAGTTGCGCTTAATATGGTCAACTGGAATTCGCTACCTGCTGATACTGCGGTACATGTTGATGGTAAGAATATCAAGAAGATAATGTTGACAATAGATGTAACAACCGGGGACCTGCTGCTAGCAAAGAATTTGGGGTGTGACGCAGTGATAACTCATCATCCAATTGGCAAGACTGCTATTAACTTTCATAGGCTCATTGATAGGCATATTGATTACATGAAGGAAAATGGTATTTCAGAAGATACTGCCAAAAAATCTGTCTTGGAACTAAAGAGGAGAATAGAACTTCGGAATCATACTCAGATATATTCCTCTGTTGTTGATTCTGCAAAGTTGTTAGATATGCCATTAGTAAACATTCACCAGCCTTGTGATGAATACGCAAAGAGAGTGATTGCGAAAAAGATACAAGATATGAATCCAAATTTAGTATCAGAACTAGTTACGACTTTAGAAGAAATACCAGAGTTCAAAAAAGCTGAGACGAAGATCCAAGTCGCTTACGGTAACCCCGATTCACCTGTAGGAAAATGGGTTGCAGTAATAGCAGCTGGAACAAATGGTGGATTTCAAGTTGCAAAAAGTTACTTTGAAAATAGAATTTCAACGGTTCTTTATTTTCATATTGATTATAATGACTTGGCCAAATTGAAAGAAAGCGCTATTCAAGGTAACTTAATAATACTTGGACACTTGGCAGGAGACTCAATTGGCTTGAATGCGTTGGGCAAAAAGTTGGAAGAAAAAGGAATAGAAGTTGTTTTAAAAGATATCATTAAAGTATAAAAATCATTTATCGAACAATTATATACTCTATATATATCAAACCAATGTTGAATGGCCTTCGTAGTATAGCCTGGTCAGTATAGGCGGCTGTGGACAACGATTGAATGTTGTTGGAAGAAACCGCTCGAGGAGGGTTCAAATCCCTCCGAAGGCCTTACACATCCGTTAGAAAAGTAAATCTGTTTGTATTTTTATTGTTCTTTATTATCATATCACTTTCATAATAATTTTAGCAGCGTTTCGGGCTCCACCTTCTGGTCTTGTATTGCTAAGTCTTTTAGTTTCAATTGTCTCTCGCATCAAGGTTTCCAATCTTAAGATATCCTCATATGAGTAACCTAGATTTCTCGCATTCTGTTCTTGTTCAAAATGATCCTTGATAGGTATGAAAATACCTGGGGTTCCATAAACTAATGATTCATCTATTGTAGATCTTCCGGCTAAAGAAACAACTAGATCGGATGCATAAATATATTCGTGTAAATTATGAACAAATCCAATGTTTCTATAAATGGTAGCATTATCTCCAAGCTTGGATAACGAAGGTCCCATTGCGACCAACAAATCTATATCCATTTCTACTAACAAATTTTTATATGCACTTAATGCTTTTTCGATCAAGTAGCGACCTGCACTAGTCCCACCAACACTAATCAATATAGTTCTTTTCTCAATGCCTAACTTTCTACGTAATTGATTTCTATTAGGATTACTTAACTTTCTTACGATTGGACCTACGTAGGAGATGTTACCTACGTTTTCACCAATATCAGGTATAATAACATGATTGCATTTTTTTAGCATATTTTGCATAGATTTGTTCATTCTTGATTCAATGGGCGAAAAAATTCCTTTGACAAAATGGGTTTCTAATAGATCAGTAATAACTACCCGCTTACGGTTTTTTTTCTCCCCGATGGCGATTGATGCGAAATCCTCATCACTAATTATCAGATCTTCTTTATTCTTATTCACAAAAGTAGAAGCAATTTGTTTACACCTTCTATAATACATGTAATATTTAAAAAGCCATTTCAGAGACGAGTGTAATTGCATTAATTTATCAATATCAAATTTTTCAGGGTTATATACATTCTCAACGGAATATCCATAGTTAAGGAAAATATCAAATGCCGGACTGCCCGTGATTATCGATATCTTCTCTTTAGTTAACGATTTCAATTCTTCGCAAATGGCGATATCTCTGGTAGCATGCCCTAATCCGACTGGACTCGCAAAGAACAAAATCATCTATTCTTCTCTAGTATTCCAAATCGGCAAAATAAGTTTTGGCATCGTTTTATTTATGCGAAAAATCAAAAAATTGCATCAATGACTGTTAGCCTATGAAGAAAAACCCTATTGCAATTATTATGTAGACTGAGGTCAGCATTATTCCCTCAAACCAGTTACTCTTTCCGTCAAAGGCTATTAGATTCATAATGATAGCGGCAAGAAAAAGGGTAACTAATTCGTATAGTGTAAACTCCAAGGTAAATGGTTGTCCAAGTAATATCCCTACTAATACTAGAATAGGAACAACGAAAAGCGCTATCTGTGTACCAGAGCCAGCAGCTATACCTATGGACAGGTCCATTTTTCCCTTTCTCGCAAGAACGATAGCGCTGCTATGTTCTGCGGCGTTACCAACGATACCTACAATAATGGCTCCTACAAACATTTCACCAAAACCAAATTCCCTACTTGTTTCTTCGACAGACCCTACAAGAATCTCACTTACTACAATTACTCCAACCATACTCACACCAAGCATAAGAAACGATTTCTTCTTACTCCAATGTTTGTGGGCATGTTCAGTTTGCTGATCACTTGATTTACTGTGAGGTACAACAAAAAGATGTTTGTGCGTGAAAAAGGTGAAGATGATACCTACTATATACACAAAGAGAAGCAAGATAGCTACTGAATCACTAAGTATTTGTATTTTTGATTGATTTTCAATATCCGTCCCTCCAATCATAGTACTTGATAGTATTGTAGGAATTGCTAAGCCTATTAGTGCCAAGAAAATTAACGATGACTGCAGCCCAGCATTTTCTTTATTAAATAGCTGTTCCTTGTGTCGCAATCCGCCTGCAATCATGCTCAAACCAAAAATAAGCATTATGTTACCTAAAATAGCACCAGTAATAGAGGCTTTCACAAGTTCAAGCAACCCTGCATTAATGGCGACTATTGCAATTATTATCTCAGCTGCGTTACCAAAGGTAACATTGATAAGAGAACCGAGAGTTGAGCCATAATGGGTAGATAGATGTTCAGTAGCATCGCCTATTAACTTTGCAAGAGGGATTAACGCTATCGCAGTTACCACAAACAAAATAACATATCCTATATGAAAAAAATCGAGTAAGACTGCAATCGGAGTAAAAACGAGAAGGAAGTAAATAACAGACGATTTTGAAAATTTTAGATCATACATCAATTACTAGGGTGATAATCAATAATACTATATTTCAATTTTTTGAGAAGGATTGGACTTGAGTTCAGAACCATAAAGCAATTTTTCACAATCCAAAAAATCTTCAGAAATATGATAGTTAAAATACTACAGATTGAGTATTTGAGGTGTGAACAATTTCGGTTTTTTTCATGAAAAATCAAGTATTTCATTTGAAAGTCATTTAGCGGGTTTGCAAGAAAGAACGAGAGGATTATTACTCGACCTACGTACATTTATCACTTCTCTGGGAGAAAATGTTATTGAAGAGCCACGACCCCACAGGATAGCTTATGCTAAATCATTGAATTTTAGAGTTTTTACAGATATACAACCAAAAGAGGATTCATTGATAATTTCTATTAGAAAGGGTAGAACTGACCCCCAGGTAACCTATGTGATCAAGAATCCCGCAGAACTAGAAGCAGCAAAAAACCAAATTTCCGAAGCTTACAATAACATAAAGTAATAGCACACTTCATCAGAATCTAGCAAGTTTTAAAAACCACCTACAACACGCAAAAAACTAAGAAAATTTTAAAATATATCTAAATTTATTAGAAAATTTCTAGGGATGTTTATTAATTATTTAATTTTCGAAGGGTAGAGGAAGAAAAAAGATATAAAAGCAAATTTAGTTCAATCAATCTGCAACCGTTTATGATAAGAGAAAAATACATTGGATGTTTCGTGGCTATTTTTTTCTTATCATATAATATGATACTAATTCAGACCGGTTTCTCACAGAGCACAGATGTCATAGGTACAGAGCCGCCCTCCGTTGAGGCTCCTCCGTTTATTATGGCTAGAGCAACAAGTCCTGCTTGGACCCAGGTAAGTTTCCAGGTAAATGCAACGAGCTCTACTTCGGATAATATCTCTGTGTATTGTAATCCGTCCAGTGGAAGCGCATTTCCGATGGGTAGCACTATAGTATTATGTGCAGCAAAAGATCCTGTCACCAGTCTTGTAAGTTATGCAATGTTTAATGTAACAGTAAAGGATACATCGCCTCCTACTTTTAAAGTTCCAAATAGTATTCTCAGACAAGCTGACAATCTTCAGGGCACAATGATTACTTATGATGCAAACGCTTCAGACACAGTTGACGGCATTGCTATAACAACATGTGATCCTCCTTCAGGTAGTACATTTCCTTTAGGTCTCAATAAGGTGAACTGTACTGCAACCGATAAATCAGGAAATATAGCGGAAACATCGTTTAGTGTCATAATAGGACAGACACCTAGCATAGAAAATACAAGTCCCGCAATCTCAATGCCTTCAAACAATCAGACAAATCAGTTGAGATCACCTGAAATCCCAGTATCTGAAAACATTACAGATGATTCTACTTCAGAAATCCCAGTATCTGAAAACATTACAGATGATTCTACTTCAGAAATCCCAGTATCTGAAAACATTACAGATGATTCTACTT
>DATFEX010000069.1:0-7194 GCA_035250685.1 Nitrososphaeraceae archaeon
CGCCACCATCATCACCAGAGTCGCCACCATCATCACCAGAGTCGCCACCATCATCACCAGAGTCGCCACCATCATCACCAGAGTCGCCACCATCATCACCAGAGTCGCCACCATCAGATTCTTGGCCGAGGACTTTAGAGATAACTCCAAAGTTATCTGGAATCCCAACTTTAACGAATAAAGGATTTAAAACTATGGAGCTAAAAATAGCAATAAGAAAAATTATATAATATTTATTCACTTATTTGTTTAATAAAAATCAGTTGTTTAAACTTTTTGAAATACTTTTATAGCTCTTGGCATTAGATTCTGTTCCAACAGTAAATGACAGGTATTGGGATCCCACCATACAACGAGCGGATTTGAAAGGTGAGTGTGGCAAACCTACTATTTTACAAGACGATTGTGAGGCAGAAAGAATTTTAAATAAATGTAATTATGCCCATGATATTGGAAAAAACGGCATTTGCGTCAAGACTGACAAAATATAGATATCTTTTGATATCGCTGTTCCTCATCCTGGTTTTAATGTCAACAATAATTGTGATAAGATCACAAGAGGTTACGACAGAAAATCCATCCAGCGTGACTCATGCTAACGGTAATCCTATTACATTAACTGTCATAAACGAATACTTTGAGATTATGGCTGTATTCTTAGAAATGGCAGTTGTCGTGCTTTTGTACAAAACTGTAAAAGACTTTGCAGAACTTGCAAAGGTAAGCAAACTACAAACTCAAGTTAGGTTTAGACCATGGGTGGGACCAAGCGGAGGGTTCGAATTTCTAAGGGATGATAACGATAAAAAGCAGTATTCAATAGCAATGAAGAACTTTGGTGAAGTACCCGCAACTAACGTAATTGTGACTAGTACTATATCAGATACAAAACCTGACAAGTCATCAGCTCTTGAAAACTCAAAACAACACGGCGCCAGTGAATTTCATATAGGACCCTTGCTTCCTGGAATGGAAAAGAGATATTGGGTCTTTATAGACAATGAGCGTTATAGAAAAACAATGGAAGGGACATCAAATTTGTTCGTCTTTATCTACTTCACTTATCTTTATTCAGGAGGAAAAAGTGGCTACGGGATGATAAGTCAGTTGGATAGTAAGACAAATAATTTTGTTCACAGGGAAATGTGGATAGATTAATGTAAATTGCTAAAAATAGAGTCTTAATAAACTATGTTTATATACTCTACAACTAGTCTGATATAACATGTCACAAATTAAAATTTGGATGGCATTAGCCTTAATCGGAGGTTTATTCCTTGTGATTGGTGCACAGACTTCTGTATCTGCTCAGATGGCAAATGATACATCTGCTGCAATGGGGGCCGCTGCCGAAAATGCAACAAATGCAACCAGTTGGTCTGCAAATGCAACAAATGCAACCAGTATGGATAATGCAACTGGCAATATCTCTGGTTGTGCTGATAGAGGCTGTTAGTCAAACAGTGGACATAATTACGTGAGTAATGATGTCTCAAAAAAATTTTTTTTTTAACTAGTAATTCTTATAAAATAATTTCGATATCCTTTTTAGTAATTCTTGCGTCACTAATTATTGAAAACGTAGACTATATCGTTGCAGATTTTATAGTAGAATTCAACACATCACCAGCCGGAATGGCTTTGTTTATTTTTATAAGTGTTGCTTACATTCTGGGACAAACCATTTTGATGCGGTTCATGAATTCGAGTAGTAATGCCATCAAGGCAAGATCTCCTCTTATTTCAACTTTACATCGAACTGTTTCAATAGTACAATATGTGCTGGCAGCCAATGTTATATTAATAATTATTCAGATATTTCTTTTCTCAAAATATTCTACTATTTCTTTATTGTTTGTTACTTATGTTAGTAATTTTTTTACTGCGTCTCTTCTTATCATATTCGCATTAAGTTTCCTATCATGGTATAAAAATAAAAAACAAAGTATAGGAATTTTACTGTATGCTCTTGCCTTTTTGATCCTTGCTGTATCCGAAGTTGTATCCGGTTTAGGTTCTGGTTACTTGCTCGCTCAAAAAGATCAATTGGTTATGCCTACGTCGGAGGTCAAGTTTAGTGATTTTCCGGAAGGTAGTTTTTTTGATATTTTCTTCTCATTTTATCGTTACTTTGATTATGCCTCGTTTGTATTAACATTAATTGCCAGTGCCATACTACTGTATCATTACACCAAGAAAACCAGTAACCCAAAAATAATATTAATTATTGTATTACCAATTTTAGGTTACACGAGTTCAATTCTTGACGCCCTCAATATATATGATTCAGATACAAATCCAGATCTCTTTTATTACTATATTTATATCACTCTTGTCTCTGCTTCGGCAGGTGTCCTATTTGCTTTTTCATTTTATGTTGTTTCCAAGAAATTACCTGAAAGTCCTGTCAAAACTTTTCTGAAAATAACTGCATATGGATTTGTTCTCTTGTATTTTTCAAACAACATTAGCGTGACTATAGCAGCGTATCCTCCATTTGGAGTTAACTCCCTTTCGTTGTTATCCCTTTCATCTTACTTTGTCTTGTTTGGCTTGTACTCATCGGCCCTGTCACTTTCTCAGGACTTAACCTTACGCCAACGCCTTAGAGCTTTAGCAAGAAATGACAATAATTTACTTTCAAGTATTGGTACTGCTCAAATGGAGTCAGAAGTTAAAAGAGCTGTGGGAGAACTCAAGGACGTAGCGGATGAACAAGAAAAAGAATTGGCAGAAAAGTCGGGCATTGAAACACCCGTACCCGAATCTGAAATTGAAGATTATTTAAAACAGGTTATCGAAGAGGTTGCTAAGACTAGAAAAAAATAGATAAACGTTTCTTTGTCTTAATAGATATTCCTAGTCATTTTCAACTCAAACATCAAGTCCCATCAAAGGTAATCCTTGACGTAATTTGATATAATTAGCTGAATGGCTGACTCAATTATTCTTCCATGATCGGCATCAACTTCGGTACTTACTAATAGCAAGTGTTCATCTTCAAGCGGCATAGTGATCTGTTTGACTTTCTCATATTCCTCCATAGCATATCTTGCTTTGCCGATTCTATCAGCCAGGGTATTGTGGAGTCTCCATCTTTCCAGCGTGATAAGGTTTGCCTTCTTAATTTCCTCGTCTGTTAGAAAACTTTTGATACCTTCTCTGAGGCCCCCATTTTTTACTACACCGGTATTATCACAAACTCCGACAAAACGGACCTTAGGATCTAAATCAAGAACATCATGACAGAGCTTTCCATAGTCCATGTAAAATTCAATATCGTGACTATTTAAAATACTATACTACAGAGACTTTTCGAACATTAGACAACTTTATACCTATGACATTGAATTTATTGAAACAATGACGAAATGCGTTGCATTCCACTCATACAAGGGCGGCACGGGCAAATCAACCATCAGCTCCAATCTTTCAGCTACACTAGCAACAAAAGGATATACTTCCGTCTTACTTGACCTTGATGTCTATGCTCCAAGTCTCCAAGATTATTTTCAATGGCAACCAAAAAAATCGATTAATGACTATCTCTTTGAAAATGCAAATGTTGATGAGGTCATTCAAGATTTAACTGGAGTATTAAATAAATTTCCATCAGATAATGGCGAGCAACCTGAATCAAAGGGAAAGTTATACGTTGGGTTTTCCAGTACTTCAAAAGAAGAAATTTACAAGCTTGATGGAGCTGTAAGACAAGAGGGCTCCAAGATACAACTCCTCAGAAAATTTCTCATGCTGAGAGAAGAGATTGTATCAAAATACGACGCGGACTATATTGTTATTGACACAAGCCCAGGCATCAGATATTGGTCAATTAATTCACTTGCAATTGCAGATACAATTTTTCTTTCATTAAAGTTAGATGGCATAGACCTAAAAGGAACTCGTCTGTTGGCAAAGGAGATTTATGAGAGTCTAACAAAGTTGGGAACTAAATCTTATTTGCTCTTGAATAGAGCTGCAGGATACTGTTTGCCGCCAAGTATGGCAGGCGAGAATACTTCTTCCACTCAAGAACTATACAATACGACAATTGGTAATCAGAGCACTGTAATCTCGAAACTTAATGAGGATATTGGCATGGATACAATACTCTCTATTCCCTGCTATTGTGACATCCAGTTCGATAGTAATGAATTTTTGACTGCATTGAGGTATCCTGAACACCCATTTGCATCCAAGATTGGCGACCTTATAGAAAAACTTAAGGAAATTTAGAGGAAAATTTAAAAAATCAGTTACTTCAACTTCAGTCAGGATAATGCCTGATGTATTGATTCCAGGACTTTCATGCTTAGTAGGTCAAGCGGCTGCTGAAAAGACAGACTCTGGGATAATATTGTTAATGAGTCCACCTGGAGGAGGTAAAACTCTCTTTTGTAGGCAAATGATAACGGACAGTCAGCAAAATGGAGCTTCCTGTATTTACATTAATTCTAGTATGACCCGTAAGGAGTATCAAAACCTCTTCAAGAATATACCTGAAGAAAAAATGAAGAAATTGAAATTTCTTAATCCATATTTGGTAGGCACAAGCGATAAAGATTCTGATACCTCAACTAGTATTGGTGATCCGAAACTATCTGCTACTCTACAAGAGATACAAAATACAATAAGTGAATGGACGTCATCGGTTACCAATACAAATACAGGAACTAATCAAGAATCCACTTCTACTCTCAGTCATAGTGTTAAGTATGCAATATTCATTGATTCTTTGACTCATTTGTTTACTTTATTTGAGGAAGATAAAGTGTTCAAGTTCATAAACGCGTTGACATTTCTTATCAAGGAATCAGAAGCTACCGCCTTAATTACCATCTCGGGTAATCAATCAAGTAATGGAACTATTATGAACAAGTTAAGTTCTATTTTTGATATTGTGCTAGAGATTGATGTTCATGAAGAAGCGGACAAGATAAAGCATAGTCTCAAATTGGTATCAATCAAAGGAGCTGGAAACAAATCATCTTCAGCTAACTTTACTATTGAAGAGGACGGGAGTTTAAAATTTGAATCAGAAGCGGGCTCGAAATCAAAATTATCCATATGCGGCCTCTGTAAAGCGCCCATTTTAGAAGAACCGGAATATTATTTGGATATGCCTTTCCATCACAACCATGTAAAAATTTATATGAAGTTAGCCGGGGCGTTTGGTCAAGCTCGTGTTTCTGATGTAGGTCCTTCAGGAGTAATTGATGCATCATTTTTCTTTGTGGATGTTGTAGGATTATCAGACCCGGCGCTCTCTGTGAGAAGACAAATAGAAAAGATTGAGGCATTAAATGACATGATAGGTCATTGCGAAATTTTTAAAAGTACCTCTGATAAAAGAGTTCTCCCAACCGGGGACGGTATGGCCATAGGCTTCATGTTAAGCCCTGAATCCCCTCTTCAGCTTGGAATCGAACTGCATGATGCATTGAAAAAATACAACAAACATACTAACAAAGAAGATGGATCATTTCTTGATGTTCGGATTGGTCTTGCATCAGGATCGGTCTTTATTGTAAATGATGTAAATTCTAATCAGAATATTTGGGGACCCGGAATTATTTTTGCTAGACGTGTTATGGATGTTGGAGATGGAGGACATATTTTACTAGCCGGGCCGCTTGCTGAATCTTTGTTGGCACTTGACGACAAATATAGGGGCATGATTAATTTGTTAGGAGATTTTCAGGTAAAACATGGTCAAATAATAAAAATATATTCTGCATATTCGGGCAATGAATTTGGTAACCCTGCAATACCTGCCCGCTTTAAGTCCTGACTGTCGACAGGGTGCGGGATCTCATAATTTAGATAAATGAATTAACTTCATATTTGTTAGTAGCACAATATACTCCGGACATTGAATATAATTTCTTCATTAAAATAGTATTTCGGAACTTTATCTAAGATGAATGTTCATTTTCCACGGTGGATTATCTAAAATAGGTAATAAACTCTAGAGATCGGTGATTTTCTTTTTAGCCGTCTTTAGTCCTTCCTTTATTTTGTCAAAAGTATAATCACTACCTTCCTTTAACTCCTCCAATGCATCGCTTTGTAGTCCCACATTAGCATCTGCAGCTAGTTTACCTGAGCCTTTTTCATCTTTTTTTACGCCCAGTTCGGTACCGAATTCAAATTTACCTAGAGTACGATCTCCACTTTCTACTCCGAGAATAGTACCTGCCTTAATTTTACCCGAGCCTTTGTCTTTTTTACTACTTGTATTTCTAGCCTTGCTGCTACTGCTTCTTGCTTTTGCCTTGCTGCTACTGCTTCTTGCTTTTGCCTTGCTACCGCTTCTATTCTTGGATACCATATTGATTATAGTGTAACAAAATTTTTAAATGAGTTCATCCAGTTCCACTGGAATCCATAGATTGTGATGTAAATTTTGTCGTCAATGAGTCTACCATGAATTACATTATTACATTCTATCAACGAGAATAAAAGAACATTATATTATATCACCTTATGATTAGCTGTTAATAATTGCATAAAACGTGTCGGATCAAGAGCAAAACAATTCTGCCTGACGATGAATGATCATGGGATGAAAGTCTTCTGAATATTACTTGAAAATGTTTGAATCATGTATTGTTAAACCCGATAAAAGTAATATTAAGGCTAAATCACTCTAAATAAACTTTGTAACACATTTATTGTTATGTTTATATCCGTAAATAAACTTGCAATTAAATTGCCAAAGGACAAGCCTGACAATCTTGCCGCAAATTCTCTGCAAGAAGGACTAGGCGGTCAGTTTGGAGAAATGCGAACCATGATGCAATATTTATTCCAGAACTTTAATTTTAGAGGCAAGGCAAAACCGTATCAAGATCTAATCAAGAGTGCGTTGGATGGTCTTCCAGACGGATTTGATATTCCACAGATGCCACAAGTCCCTGAAGAATATTCTCCAGGGTTTGATAAAGAACTCAAACAGAAGGCCATGTCAAGACCTTAAAAGAAATGTATTACCAACCAACAAATGTCCCACGTATCCCACAATTTTCTCATTAAGGATTACAGAAACATTATCGATAAAATAACCAATTTTATTTCATACCAAGTCAAATCAAGACAGAAAAAAGGCGTTGTTATAGGACTCAGCGGCGGCATAGATTCTTCTGTATGCCTTGTATTAGCGGAAAAAGCCATTGGAAATAAAAGAACACATGG
>DATFEX010000070.1:0-23754 GCA_035250685.1 Nitrososphaeraceae archaeon
AGCAGTAGCATTTGCAGCGCCAACAAGTGTATCTTGAGCTTCGGTAATTACTTCTTCGGTAGCGTTAGCAGTAGCATTTGCAGCGCCAACAAGTGTATCTTGAGCTTCGGTAATTACTTCTTCGGTAGCGTTAGCAGTAGCGTCCATTGCTTCGCCTGTAGCGTTAGCAGTAGCGTCCATTGCTTCGCCTGTAGCGTTAGCAGTTTCATTAGTGGTAGTGCTTAAAGCTGATTCTGTTTCCATTGCCTCTTCGGTCGCATTAGATGTAGCGTTTGAGAGAGTGTTCATTGCTTCGCCTGTTGCATTAATCGTTGAATTCATTGCTTCGCCTGTTGCATTAATTGTGTTTGGAATTGTAGGCGTTGACGGAACAGTTTGAGCATTTACACTCAAATTTGAAAGCAAAACAATAGTGGTCATCATGAACAGTACTGACAAATATCCCTTACTAATCATATCAGTGTAAAAGAAATACTGTCTTTTAATGGTTTGCAGAAATTCAATTAAGTCGGCTTGTAAATGAAATATTTATCTTAATTAAAAAATTATTAATAAAATACGTATCAAAAACAAAATGGGTTTGATTATCGATACAATAGTACAATTTTGATTAGACTTTAGATATTACTCGAAAGTATAGTTTTAGCTTTGTCGAAGACACTCATCCACATTGGCCATGTTAACCTATTCGTATTTGTATTTTGCCGACTGGGATGATATGATGCTATCAAATGATTGTCATTCACTTTGTAGTTAGCCAGATGATAAAATTGAAGTTTTTTCAGATTGTTAATTTTGCAATAACTTTGGAATGCAATTAATCCCAAGCATATCACAACTCTCACATTTCTTAATAATTCAAGTTCTTTCACAAGATATTTTGAACAATTCAGCAATTCTGAATTGAGTGGCTTATTTGAAGGAGGAGCACATCTTAGAGAAGAAGTAATGAATACATCCTTAAGAATTAATCCATCATTTGCAGCTATACTAGTTGGAATATTTGAGAAACCAGTTTCATATAGTGCTCTCATTAGCCATTGTCCGGAATGATCTCCTGTGAACAGTCTGCCAGTTCTATTAGCACCATGGGCCCCGGGAGCCAAGCCTATAATCAAGAGTCTTGAGTTAATATCTCCAAAACCAGTAACTGGTTTTGCCCAATATATTTGATCTGAATATCTTCTAACCTTGTTCTGACCAACGTGATGAGTGTAAGTTACTAACCTTTTACAGAGCGAGCAACTTATTATTTCTCTGTTTATACTATCTACAGTAACCAAACGTTTCATCTAAGCATACTATTAATCCACAACATTGCTGGAAGTGAGTTGAATAATTGCTAGACTACTCTGGTACTGAATCAGAGACCAACTTGCCATTCTCTATTTTGATAAACAAATATCGATTATCCTTGAAAATCAAAGTGAGTTCGTCCTTTTGTTCTTCCACATCCAACAACTCTTGTCCCTTGATACCATCAAACTTCGCCATTGAACATATCTCAAATTAAACTATATTTATAGTAAGATGAACATGAATTAATAAGGAAAAGTAGATTTCCTAAACTTTATTGACTTTGATAGTTTCTGACTGTGCATGCAACTCAGTTGGCTCTGTGTATAGATGTTTTCCCCATGAGACCTTGATATCTATCTTAATTTCATTTTCTCCCTTTTCTAAGTGATTGCCTTGAAGTTGTATATTTTTAGTTACATCAAACAACAAGGCTTTAGCTTCTTCAATAGTCAATGGATAATATGGTGTCTCATCTTTTATTATGGAAATCCAGACTCTATACGATAATTTGGGATTTCGTGTCCAGAATAATACTGCTTTTCTTACGAATTTTATCTTATCAATTGACCTTCCGCCTACGCGTACATCTAGAAAAACACTAAGTCGAAAAGCGTTATCATGTTTGTCATACGCCCTTTCCCAATTTTTTTGAGAAAAAATTTCTCTTATCAGGCCGCCTATACTAAAACCCAAATCCAGGCTTAAAGTCGCATTTGATCCTAAGCTACTATGTGGCGTATCAAGTTTAATATCCGAAATAAGGCTTTTCTGCAAGGGCTTCGCAGATGGTATAATTTATATCTTCAATAAGTAGTTGTCTGTATCATGCAGGCAGATTTAGAAAATTACAAGTCAAATGAAGTCAATTTAAATGTCAGCGAAGATATTTCAATTTTATACATTGTGCAACACGAACTATTGAATCAAAAAGAAGTAGAATTTGCGGGTGTTGTACTTAAACATCAATTAAAGGAAGATTTTAGTTTTAGAATTGTAACAAAAAAATCAAAGCCGCTAGATGTTTTGCACAGGGCTTTACAATCCTCGTCAGAAAATGCCTTAAAGTTTAAAGAATCTATCGAATCGGAAATAAACAAAGAAAAGAGTGCTGGTTCTGCTTGAAATTTTGTCCGAATTGTGAAAGTAGAATGAAGCCAAGAATTGAAGAGAATATTTTGATTTGTCCAAAATGCGGTTTCACGGAAGCAAAGAACGAAATCAAAGCGGTTCCCTTGATAGATCAAAGTGGAGCCAGTCTTAAGATAGTTGAATCCGAAAAGGGCCCCAGTGCTCTACCAACTACAAGTATCGATTGTCCCAAGTGTGGAAACAATTTAGCATTTTGGTGGATGCTACAAACAAGATCTGCCGATGAAGCTACGACTCAATTTTATAGGTGCACCAAATGTAGCCACACCTGGAGAAATTATGCCTGAAAAGAGAAATTATGGTTCCTGTTGGCTCTAAGTGATTTTACAAATTATCACAATTGATCATTGATCTTTAAATTCATTATTCTGCAATACTGTTATTCTTGCACATTTACTAATGCTTTGACTTTATGGACTATACGAATAATAGGAATGTTTAAAATCTTTTGAATCTGCCTCTTGATTGATAAAAGTTGGTATTTTTAGCGAAGACAAAATCACCAGACGAATGGAAGGCAGTCACTTCTGCGATATCTACCTTAGTTGACGAGGCAACATTTGAGGCTACCGTTGAAGGTTTATCGTTTAGAGGCATGGATCCTTCTCATGTAGCATTAATTGATATTAGCTGGCCAAACTCTGCGTTCGACGGATATGAGTGTGATTCGGCATTAAAATTTGGCGTTAGAATAGACGAGTTTTCAAAATTAATGAAAAGAGCTGAGAAAAAGGATGCAGTTGAAGTTTCTGTAGAAGAGAACAGTCTGCTTCATATCAGGATTCTAAATGGTTATAAAAGAGAATACAAAATGCGGTTAATTGAAAGTACTGGAGGATCAACTCCCTTACCAAAATTAAATTTCAATTCCAAGATAATTTTAACTCCAGCTTCATTTGATAAGATATTGTCGGATATTGAAGTAGTGTCAGAATATATATCAATAGAATCTGATGAAAAGAAGATTACCTTTTCCGGTAAAAGCGATTCCGGTGAAGCTGATATTGTCATTGAATCAGGCAGTGAAGGTTTAGAGGAGTTACAGGTAAAAGACACAAGCAAAGCAACCTATAGTTTGGACTATCTGTCAAAAATCACAAAAGCGATAAGTGCCTCTGGAGGTTCATTGGTGCTTGAGTATTCTACAAAAATGCCATTGAGGTTAGAATTTAGAGTGGCCAATGTGGGAAGAATTCATTTTTATCTGGCTCCAAGGGTACAGGATTAAGAATCCCTTCTTACATCAATACTAATAGATTGTCAGTAATTATAGTGGTTTACTACCAGGTAGTAATTCGCATCAATAAAAATATCCAATTCGATCTTTTCAATAAATAATGTTCTTATAATCGTATATATATTTCACCATCTTTTTCAGATACTGAAAAAAGTAACAAATTATCAGATCTTGTCCAATTTGGATTTTGTTCCTTCCATTTATTTGGAACGTGAAGTAATTTCCCATCATTCAAGTCATATTCAAAGTCATGCATATAGCATATTATCTTTGTTCCCTTTATATCACTCTTAGATAGAGATGCGCCCCTGTGTGGACAGGAATTATTAAAAGCATACAGACGTTCACCAGATCTACATAAAAGAATATCAGAACCCTGAACATTTATTAGCTTCATTGAATTATTTGGAAGTTCTTCGCTACTACATACCTTATATTCCATTATTAAATACTAGACTATTTCCATTCTATAAATTCATTTTTAATATCATGCTAATTAGAATTCTTGTTTGCACAGTACAATATCATTATAAAGATCATTTGTGTCGTAAGTACACACTTGAAATATTATAGGGTCAGTGAAATTAAGAAAGACGAATTTCTGGGTAAAGAAATCAAAATTAGAGGTTGGGTTTTTAGAGTTCGTAAACAAAAGGACAAAGCATTCATAATAATTAGAGATGACCGCGGTGGAATAATTCAATGCGTATTGCCTAGTACAAGTGTTCCAGACATAACGATAGAATCCTCCCTAGAAATTCAAGGAATCTTGTTCAAAGATGAAAGAGCAAAGGAGGGGGGATATGAAATTAGGGGTAATGACGTCAAAATTCATAGTATTGCAAACAATGATTTTCCAATAGGAGAATATCAAAGTACAGAACTATTACTGGATTATAGACACTTGACTTTGCGAACAAGAAAGATGATTAACATTGCAAAAATAAGAGCAACTGTTTTAGAAAGAGTACGAAATTGGTTCGTTGAAAATGGTTGGATGGAAGTTAACGTTCCTATTTTGGTCAAGAGTGCTGTTGAAGGTGGTTCAACTCTCTTCCCGGTAAAATACTTTAAAGAACAGGCATATTTGTCTCAAAGTGCCCAGCTATATTTAGAGGCTTTAATTTTTTCATTGGGCCCTGTTTGGACAATAGGTCCCTCATTTAGGGCTGAAAAATCTAGGACTGTAAGACATCTTGCAGAATACCTGCATCTGGAAGCAGAAGCTCCTTGGATATCTCTTAATGATCTTTTTTCCATTCAGGAAAAATTACTAGTCAATTTGGTTGGGCATATAATAAAAGAGAGAAAGGAAGAACTTGAGTTTTTGGCTAGAGACATTCCTCCTTTGACTCAAATCAAAGAACCATTTGACAAATTGAGCTATAGTCAAGCGATCGAAATTCTTTCTTCGATGGATGTACAGGTTCAAGATGAAACAAGGACTAGAAAAATAGAGTGGGGTGATGATCTGAACATAGATTCTGAAAGAGCGCTTACAAAAGATCGTACTATTCCAGTTTTTGTGTATGGTTATCCACTGGAAGTTAAACCGTTCTATGTAAAAGAGGATTCTGAAACGCCTGGCGTTGCTCTAACTACTGACTTACTTTTGCCAAATGGGTTTGGCGAAGTTAGCAGTGGTGGCATGAGGGAGGATAACATCAGCTTACTGAAATCCAGGATTGAAAAAGAAGGGTTGAACATGAATTCATATTCATGGTATTTGGACCTTAGAAAATACGGCTCTGTACCCCATGGTGGATTTGGCATCGGTGTTGAGAGATTGGTAAGATGGATAACTAATCTGGAGGATATCAAGGACTGTGTACTCTTTCCAAGAACAATGGCTAGGCTTGATCCCTGACATACTTATTTGCGATGCATTTGCAGATTTCTCGGAGAGAAAATTTCAAACGTTTGAGTAAGCTCATGTTACAGTATATAATGATCGCCAATCTACTGCATCATCTTTTTATATCTCATTCACATCCTTCTTGTTATGCCAAAGGCATTTGTCCTAATGAATGCTGAATTAGGTAGCGAGGATTCTATTGTAAGTGAGCTAAAGAGCATCGATGGTGTGAAGGAAATTTATCAAGTTTATGGAGTTTATGATATAGTTGCACAAGTTGAATCAGAAACTATGGAAAAAGTCAAGGAAACTATTACATGGAAGCTCAGAAAATTAAATGGGGTCAAATCTACCTTAACTATGATTGTTATGGAATAACAAAACATCCATTTTTTTATTCAAATTTTCAAATCCAGACTTATCATTTTTGCATTTAAGGGCCCATTACGTGATTCTTAATATCATTGGCTCACATAATTGGTAGTGTATGTGAGTGATATGAAATTTTTTCAAGCTTCAATATTAAAAAAAACCTGTTACCCAAAATAATATATCGCATGAAAAATAGTTATTGATACTTTTATTGATTATTAACATCCAATATCATTGTATTGTTGTTACCAAATGACTAATTTAATAGTACATGGCTCTCATAATTCAAAAACTACGATTGTTGAACTCACAATTTATTAATATATACTTTGTACAAAAGAGTAAATATTGATCAGCAATGAAAATCATGGCAAAATAAATGAATTGTTCAGAAAGTTTAATGTAAAGCTAGGCGATTCAGTCATGATTGAAACAAACGATGCTAAACATATGGGTATCTTGATTCCAAGATACGAGTACGCTGACTCTGATCATTTAGTATTGAAATTAAAGAATGGATACAATATTGGTATCAATTTAGAAAAAATTAAGAGCATAAAAAAAACTCCAGAAGAATTGGATCCTACCAAGTCCGTTAATCATTCTAACACGACTGAAAGGGACAATACAGGAGATTATCATGATTCCCAGCTCTCAAATTTATCATTGTTAAGTACGGGAGGTACCATTTCAAGTAAAATTGATTACAGGACGGGTGGGGTTATGCCTGCACTCACTGCAAAAGAACTTAATGATTCGATTCCGGAGCTGAAGAAGATTGCCAATATTGATCCAGAAGTTGTACTGAGTGAGTATAGTGAAAATATCAGACCCGAGCACTGGAAACTCATGGCGAAAAAAATTGCGAATAATGTTTTATCAGGGAAATATGATGGGATTATTTTATCACATGGTACTGACACAATGCATTACACTTCTGCAGCACTAAGCTTTGCATTAGAGAATCTGCCAATTCCAGTAGTATTGGTTGGAGCTCAAAGATCATCGGACAGACCGTCATCAGATGCTTCAACAAATTTGATAGGGGCTTGCACATTTGCAACCAGATCCAAATTCTCAGGCGTCTTTGTTGCCATGCACCATACGATATCAGATGATGTAATAGCATGTCATATAGGCACAAGGGTAAGAAAAAATCATACAAGTAGACGGGATGCATTTCATTCTATCGATGTTTCACCATTTTCACTTGTCAAGAAAGATCAAATAGAAATGTGCCCACAATATGCGGACCTGAAATTTCATGAAAGAAACAAAAATCTTGAAAACTTGATTGTAAGATCGAATTTTGATGACAAAGTTACGTTATTAAAATTCTATCCTGGTTTTGATTGCGACATTATCGATTACTGTGTAGAAAAGGGGAATAGAGCAATTATCCTTGAAGGAACTGGCCTTGGCCACATAAATAAAGAATGCTTTCAACAGATAAAGAATGCAGTGGATGATGGAATTTTTGTATTTATGACGTCCCAATGCATTTGGGGTAGAACTTCGCTAACAGTCTATGATACTGGGAGAGATCTTTTGGAGATAGGAGTAATACCTCTTTCTAACTCAACCTCAGAAACCGCATTAGTAAAGGCCATGTGGTGTCTGGGAAACTTTGAAGATAAAGAGGTCCTAAAGGTAATGACAACCAATATTGCAAATGAGTTCACAAATCGAATCATAATAGAATAATTTTAGATTACTTGCAAAAGTCTTGAACTATAAAATATAAAACAAACACTGGTAGTAGGCTTTACATCTTTCTCACGTGTACAAGAAACTTTGCCCCTACCAGCCCAATGAAATTTGCCTAAGAACCTGCTGACCAACATACATTAAATAGCTATATGATGATGCAAGTTCAAAAAAAACGCAGGATAAAGTCTTGAAAAAATGTCGTGGGTGAAATAGATTTAATGATGGTTGAACAAAAATCAGGTGTCTCTAATTATTCCAAGGTCAAAGCAAGTACAATTCTTACTGAGTATTATCAACAGGTCCAAGTTCATAGATCCTGTGCCCGCTATACCCACCAATTGTTCTTAACATCCCCTTTGATTCTAGTGAACGGAGAAATGAATTTGCTATTGAAATTTTTACACCCATTGACCTAGCTAATGATTGGGATGTTATTGGTTTCATGCTTTTAATAGTCTTTAAACCTTGAGATTCTTCTATGGCTATCACTGATTTTTGTTTTTGTTTGATTGGTCCCTTCTTTTCTGCCTTCTTAGCCTTCTCATCGGCAGCTTGTGTCTCCTTCGTTTTTTCCTGACTTCCGATTGATTTTTTCTTAGCTCCGCCCATAGTAACACGACAGATATTCCATTTTATAATCCTATGGAAAATTCACTCTTCAACCTCCTGCAGCACTCAATTTTTCAGAACAAATTGAAATTTTCGTAACACAAGTTTGAAATATTTTAAAACATCCTCCCGTAATAAGATATGTTGGATTTTTCCATTATTGTCAACATCATGGAACAAATGGAACAAACCAAAAGCAGGTTGGAACTTACAAACCATCTGGTTACTCTTTTCAAAAGTACCTCACCTGATCTCGTTGACAAAATAATTTATCTCATTCAGGGAAAAATTAGACCTGATTACGAAGGCATTGAAATGGGAATCGCTGAAAAAACGATAATACGAATCATATCCCAAATATCAAGTATTTCAATAGAAAAGGTCCATCATAAATATCGTGAGATAGGCGATTTGGGAAATGTGGCTGAATCAATTCTAAAGAACAAGGTTCAGACCACCCTTTTTGATGAAAAGGTTACTATTGAAAGGATTTACTTGATCTTTGATAAGATAGCTAAAACTGCCGGCAAAGGATCACAGGAAATAAAGTTAAAGTTGTTAACGAGTCTTTTCAATGATTCATCTCCTAAAGAGTGTAAATACATTATCAGATTTGCATTGGGGACGCTTAGACTTGGGATTGCCGACATTACGATAATGGATGCCTTGGCGTTGGCGTATACTTCTGATAAAAAGAATAGAAAGCTATTAGAAAGTGCCTACAATGTTTCCAGTGATTTGGGAAGAGTTTCAAAGATATTAGCAACTGATGGAATAAGTGCAGTTTCTGACATCAAGATTGAGTTGTTTATACCAATAAGACCGATGCTGGCTGAAAGAGTCCAAACAAGTGAAGAAGCTCTTGAGAAAGTATCAGGTAAGGGTGCGGTAGAATTCAAACTAGATGGTGAGCGGGTACAAATTCACAGGAAAGGTAAGAAGGTTGAGATATTTTCAAGAAGTATGGAAAACATAACACATTATTATCCAGATGTAGCTGAAGTCTCAAGAACAATAAAGCTAGCGAATTTTATTATTGAAGCCGAAGTCGTTGCTATAAATAAGTATACAGAAGAATTTCTTCCATTTCAAGAATTGATGCACAGACGCAGGAAATATGATATAGCCCTAAATGTGGAGAACTATCCTGTTTCTGTTAATGTTTTTGATATCCTCTGGGCATCGGGCAAAGATAAGACAAAACTTCCATATCTAAGACGAAGGGAGTTGTTGAAAGATATCATTACTAATTTACTAGATCGTAAACTTACTCTAATTCATCAGAAGATCGTAACTAGTGTCGAGGAACTTGAAAAATTTATGGCAAAATCAATTGAATATGGTTGTGAAGGTTTGGTCGTTAAACAAACCGATAGTCCGTATCGAGCTGGAGCTAGAGGATTTGCTTGGACAAAAATAAAAAGAGAATATAGAAGTGAATTAGTGGATAGTTTGGATCTAGTCATAGTTGGTGGTTCACATGGTAGGGGGAGACGAGTAGGTAAGTATGGTGCCCTGTTACTTGCAATTTTTGACAAGAATGAAAATGTATTCAAAAGCGTATGTAAAGTGGGAAGTGGATTTACAGATGAAGTTTTAGAAGAACTGTTTAAAGAATTAGGAAAACACAAGATTCCAAAAAAACATCCCCGAGTTTACTCGAAATTAGAGATGGATACTTGGTTTACTCCCACAATAGTAATTGAAATTATAGCATCTGAGATAACTCTTAGTCCTGAATATGACGCCGGCATGGATTCTATCAGAAAGGGCTTTGGATTGTCTTTGCGTTTTCCAAAATTTACTAAAAAAATACGCCGTGACAAAAATCCGCAAGATATAACCGATGAATCTGAACTTATTCAAATGTATAGAAAACAAAGGAACATAAAATTGTGATCTGCAGTAGTTCTATTCTGCGACTTTCACATTACTAGTTTATAGGTTTTGCATTCACAACAAGTTTGAAATTATTCAATATATCTTTACATCTATTTCTGATAGTCACTTCGGTAACGCCAGCAAAATTGGATACGTCTATCTGTAGTAGATTTACTCCAAGGAGTACTGACGCAAGATAAATGTATGCAGCAGCCAATCCGTTAGGTGCTTTTCCGTCTGAAAAGAAATTATTGTTTGTTTTTTGGGCAATTTCAAGAGCCAATCTTTCAATTTTTGTATCGATTTTTGCAATGTTAGCAAGTTTTGAAATATAATTGTCTATTGCAAATATTGAAGGTGCCGTGGCGGTATGAGAACAAGAAGCTGAACTGTTAATTGATCTAGTATCAGTATTTGGAACCTGCGATTCTGAGTCGTCTACCATTAAAGGGATATCTGTTTTAGATTTGGACTCATCTATTTTGTTCATTTCCATTACCATCGATCGATAATATCTAGATGCTAGTTTCACACTTGATTTGTCAAATTCCGATATTCCCGCGGCGTGGACTATTTCTTCTATTGATCTAACAACACCACATCTTTTGCAAGCCAAATAAATGGTGGCAGATGCAATACATGTAATGGACTTTCCCTTAGCCTTACTATTATTCTCAAAATTACGATAAATCATTGAGGCAGTTTCAGTAATGGTTTTTCTTAGACAGAGTACAGAACATACTTCATTAATTTTTGAAAGAACATTTGATAGTCTTCTTTCTTTTGAAGAATTAACCCTTAGTCTACTATGCCACTTACGTGACCTATTCATAAGTTCTACATTTTGATAATCTATAGCCCGCCCGCTATAATCTCTTGAACTGTTTCCTATTTCGGTTCTTAATCCAAAATCATGGAGTGATAGACTTGTAGAGCCACTTGCTCTTGTATTCTTGTTTCTTTCTTCAAAATCAGTTGAGTTGGTTTCTGGTCCGTAGTAGTCGACCTGCTCCATAACTACAAATCCACACTTGTGACACACATATTCGCCCTTACCATAGTCAAGGATTATCTTGGATTGACATTCTGGACATTGGGAGCAATATTCTACTGACGTCATGCTTTATTTCTCCTCCTAGTTTTGTTCCTTCTAATTGACGACTTATTTTGATGACTGAAACTGGGTGATCTGTACACTTTCCCCCCAACAGTATACTTTGAATTTGATGTTAGCATCACCGATGCATACGGTGATTTAACTGAACCTATTAATTCGATAATCTTACCAATCCTTGAACCCTTATTATCAATTAGTGCTTGACCAATCAAGTTGTGAGCAGTATTCTCTTCAACTTTGACGATAAGCCTTCCACTCTTGGCCATGTGGATAATTTCACCTATCATTTCCATTATGTATTAACACCTTTCACACACTCATTATCATTTTAATCTGTCAATAAAAGTTAGTTTTAAGATAAATAAAATCTATCATTATTTGAATTAGACTGATATTGAATGATGGGATCCATAGAATTTTGTTAACGCTTTTGTTGTCTTACCTCAAACATCAATTTTGCAATTTGATTGACAACAGATGTTTTTTTCTCCTTTTTTGAGATCATGATATATCCAGATTTTACAAAGGACCTTCTAGGATATCTCGCTTGATTATTGGTATCTTCTTCCGAAAAATCTAATTCTAAAGATTCAGATGCGCCAATCAGCTCTTGCATTGTAGGATCATAAACCGAAATACTCTTACTTACTTTTCGTCCTTTCTTTCTTGACAAATTCTTGTTAAAATAGTCTAACCAGACTATCTGATGATCGTAATCCTTCATTATCGATACTATATTTTTTCGCATAATTAATTATTTTGAATGTATGATGAGATGAATTTACAATATGGCCAGATATCATCCCTCACTGACCATGTGAGTTTTAGATACGCATATTCAATTATTTTATATAGCCAGAATCCATTACCAAAAATGTCCCGCGGTAGCTCAGCCTGGTAGAGCTTTCGGCTGTAGTAGTCGGCAGAAATTGCTAACCTCGTGAAACAGCCTATCAGGCTAACAATTGCAGCGACCGAAGAGTCGCAGGCTCAAACAGATTTGATTTCATAATCTTCTGGAGTAAATCCTGCCCGCGGGATACATTTCTCTCCTTCGTTCTGGATAGTGTCAATTCTAATTTGATGGAGTATCTTATGGCCGTGAAGTCATTTTCTCTGTTATTGTTAAATTACCCAATCATTGAAATACTTGTGATGACCGTCTCCGGACACGTTGAACCGCACATCAAAGAATCCAGTCACATTAGAGATTTTGTATTTGGGTTTGGCGATGGAATAAATACATCATTGGGAATAGTTGCAGGCGTCGGAGGAGCGAACAGCACTCCTGATTTTATAATATTAGCCGCACTGGTAGGTATGTTTACAGGTGCAAAAGCAATGGCAGTTCAAAACTATTTGGCCGTAAAATCACAAAGAGAAATTCTTGAATCTGAAATAAAAAGAGAAGAATATGAAATAGAAACATATCCTGAACAAGAACGGTTAGAAATTGAAGAAATTTATCGGGCCAAGGAATTTGACAATGATTTGGTAAAACGTGTCACAGAAAAGATCACTTCCAACAAGAAAGTATGGCTCAAGACAATGTTAACCGAAGAATTGGGATTGAATTTGGATATTATAGGCAACCCTATCAAAGGCGCTCTTATTATGTTTGCGTCGTTTATTATT
The DNA here is from genome assembly GCA_035250685.1 of Nitrososphaeraceae archaeon. Lineage (GTDB taxonomy): Archaea > Thermoproteota > Nitrososphaeria > Nitrososphaerales > Nitrososphaeraceae > TA-21. The sequence continues at coordinate 12,865 of DATFEX010000070.1, forward strand.
GGCGGAATCTTGCCAATATTGCCATACCTACTTTCCAAAACTGGCTTTGTTCCTCTTGAATTTTCATTATGGATAGCTATCGCGATTAGTATCACTTCTTCGTTCATAATTGGTGCCAAGAAAGCAAAGTTAGCAAAGAAAAGTTGGATAAAAGGAGGAATAGAAATGTCTGGTTTAGGAACTGGAATAGCTCTACTAGGATATGGTATTGGTGCGGAACTGGATAACGCAAATCTGTTAAACTTTTAAAAAAAATGATCATATTGTCTTCAAATAAATTCAAAGTTTGTGTCTCTCTGGCAACAAATTCAGTTGACAAGTTACCTGGATTGATTGCTAGTGCCCTTCAGAAGAGAGCAGATTTTGTTGAAATTAGATTTGATCATGACATATACAAGAATATCGACCAAGCCCTAGTCATAACCAGTAAGATAAGAAACAAAGCAATCTTTACCCTAAGATCTAAAGAGGAAGGCGGGTCTTTCGACGGAAGTAACAGAGAACGTATTTCATTACTGGAGAAAATGGCTATGATAAGGCCAATGTTACTCGATGTAGAGATCTCTACTTTAAAAAAAGACAGAGGGATTGGACAATTTCTATCGGAAAATAGGGTCCCAATACTTGTGTCTTCACATGATTTTAGGAAAACTTCAAGTCCTTCTACACTGCGAATTAAATTTAAAGAAATGAGAAAATACAGCAACTATGTTAAAATGATTACCACAGCAAGATCTATTGAAGATAATTTCAAATTGCTTTCACTCTACGACGACAATGATAATACAAAATTAATAGCATTTGCCATGGGAGAACATGGAATATTGTCAAGATTATTATGTAATCTTTATGGAGGTTCACCATTTACCTATGCTTCACTTGATAAACAATTAGCTCCAGGTCAACTTGACATTGTATTAATGAAAAAAATATACGACAGAATTGCAAATAATCTGAAAAGTAAATGAGTAATGACTTTAGAACTTATTGCATTATTGGAGATCCTATCGACCATTCATTGTCACCCGCGATTCATAATGCTGCCTTTACTACACTAGGGTTAAATTGCAGCTATATTGCTTTCCGGGTTCAAGAAGGTCAATTGAAACAATCAATGGATTCTTTGCGAGCCATAAACATAGGCGGGTTCAATGTAACTATGCCGCATAAAGTTACAGTCCTCGAATACGTTGATAGCTCCGATAAGATAGTCGAGATGGTCGGTGCCGCGAATACAGTAAATAATGAAAGTGGTAAGTTCTATGCATATAATACGGATGTTGTAGGTTTTATTGAACCATTACACCAACGAAAGATAGATCTAAGTGGCTATGAAGTTCTTATTTTGGGAGCTGGAGGGGCAGCCAGAGCAGTGGCGGTTGCACTCTCTCAAGAGAAAGGAGTTTCCAAGATAAATATTCTTAATCGGAATATAGATCGATCCACAAATTTAGCAAATGTCATTAACAATTTAGGATTAACTGCAAATATCATTTCCCATGATGAGATCCAGAAAATTGCATTTAGGTCCAATCTCATCATAAACACCACCTCACTTGGTATGAAAAATGAAGAAAGTTTGATAAAGTCATCCAGTATAAGTAAGGAAACAATAGTATATGATATAGTGTACAGACCAATAGAAACTAAATTATTAGAAAATGCTAAAACTGCTGGTGCTCAAATAGTCCATGGTTATGAAATGTTACTAGAACAGGCAATTGCTTCTTTTAAGATATGGTTCAGAATAGATCCTCCAATTGAGTCTATGAAAAAAGTATTGTTTGGAATGTTTGGTGAACCTATGTGACTATAAAGGTAACATCAGTAGTTCATGGCGCCATATCCATAGTGAACGCTGTTGCTACAGGATTTGGTTCTGCGATGGGTATTTCTCTTGAAGTAAAAGTAGAAATTGTTTCAAAAAAAGGTTCAGGAATAATTTTTCAAAAGGGTCGAGGAAGTCCTATGATAAAAAAAATAATTCATGATATGCTGCCACTAAAGTATCTCAACAATAATCAATTATTGATTAATATAAACTCCGAGATACCATCGGGTATGGGTTTGAAAAGTTCAAGTGCAGTGTCAAATGCCGTTGCTCTCGCATGTAATTCATTAGTGAATAAAGATGTTAATGACGAATTTGTATTAAATAGTGCCATAGATGCATCGTTATATGCAAAGACAACTATTACAGGTGCATTTGATGATTCTACTGCGTGTTATTATGGGGGATTTGTTACCACTGATAATTATAAGAGAAAAATAATGAAAAGGGAGCCTACACCTACGGAAATATACGTCGTAATATTTTTGCCAAATAATAAAAAAAGAGGAGACACTTCTAGACTAAGATTGCTCTCAAATATTTATCTTGAGGCCTTTCAATTGGCCAATTCAGGACAATATTGGAAAGCAATGACATTAAACGGAGTATTGACTTCTTCATTACTTTCAAACAGTTATACTATCACTAGGCTTTGTCTTGACAATGGGGCGCTAGCAGCCAGCATTTCTGGTAACGGTCCAGCAGTAGCTGCTGTAGCGTGTGAAGGAGAGCTGCAAAAAATTAATTCAGTCTTGTCCAATTTAGATGGAAGGGTCATTGTTTCAAAAACAAATAATCAGAAGGCATCAACTGTGAGAGAAATTGAGTAAGATAATTGTAGCAAAATCATCGTTACTTGGTAACGTAGTATGTCCGCCTAGTAAGAGCTATACACATAGAGCGATTTTCATTTCTTCCTTGGCGAAAGGAAATTCACAAATAATTAATCCTCTCATGTCACGAGATACAATTGCATCAATTGATGCATGCAGAGCATTTGGTACAAAAATAAAAAGAACAGACAAGGGGTTAATTGTTTCTGGAAATTCTACCCTAAAAATACCGGATGATGTTATTAATGTAGAGAACTCTGGAACAACGATGCGATTTGTTACTGCGATTTCCTCATTACTAAAAAAAGGTCATGTAATAATTACGGGCGATGATAGCATCAGGAAAAGGCCAATGGGACCATTATTATCGGCTTTGAAACAACTTGGCGTTAATAGCTACTCAGCTACAGAGAATGATAAGGCCCCTATTATTGTACAAGGGGGTGGAATCAGGGGAAATCATATTTCCATCGATGGTTCTATTTCAAGCCAATTTATTTCAGGTATCCTAATTGCGGGAGTTTGTGCAGAATCTGGGATATCCTTAAACGTTACTGGAAAACAAGTTTCAAGGTCATATATAGAATCCACAATTAATGTTATGACTAAATTCGGTGCCAGAGTGGAGAAATCTAGGGACTATAGGAAATATAATATATCAAACAATAAATATAATCCAACTACTTTAACTATACCAGGAGATTTTTCTACTGCCGCACTGTTACTATCTGCAGGTATACTTTCTGGTGGCGAGATCACCGTTACTAATTTGGACTTTTCGTTACCTCAAGGCGATTCAAAAATTCTTGAGATCTTGAAGAAAATTGGTGCGACAATTAACATAGAAAAGAAGAAGGGGATTGTAAAGGCCATTGGAACTAGAGAACTGGATGGTGGGGAATTTGATCTGTCAGACACACCAGATTTGCTTCCTGTTGTGGCTATCTTGTCGTTGAAATCAAGAAATCCTGTGAGAATATATGGAGTTTCTCACACACGTTACAAAGAAACAGATAGATTAAAAATAATTGCTTCTGAGTTTAGAAAATTTGGAGTAGAAATAAAAACACTTCTCGACGAAATTACTATAACTGCACCAAAAAAATTAAGGAACGCGCACATTAATTCACACAACGATCACAGGCTCTTCATGAGCTTTGTAATAGCATCCATGATGACTGAAAAATCTATTGTGGATGGCGTGGAATCAGTTGATGTTTCCTATCCCTCCTTTATCCAAGATATGAAAAGGATTGGCGCAATATTCAGTTAGTCTTAATTGAACTTCCCACTATTCCTACAAACTTGATAATATCATAAATTAGCATAAAGGCAATATATATGACATACAAGGGGTATCAATATCCATAAAATGACTGGCAATACCTTGGGCGAGCAACTAACATTAACCAGTTTCGGTGAAAGTCATGGAAGATGCATCGGAATGGTATTGGACGGCTGCCCTGCTGGACTTCCCCTATCGGAATCAGATCTGCAGATTGAATTAGACAAGCGAAAACCAGGCCAATCAATAATCACAACTCAGAGAAAGGAAGAAGACAGAGTAGAAATATTATCAGGAGTTTTTAACGGATATACCACTTCTGCTCCAATATGTGCAATGATATGGAATAAAGATTCAGATTCTAGACCATATGATGTGATAAAGAATAGTCCAAGACCAGGACATGCTGATTATCCATCTTTCATAAAATATGGAGGCTATGCCGACTATAGAGGAAGCGGGAGATTTTCTGGCAGATTAACAGCAACCATGGTAATGGGAGGTGCGATAGCACAAAAGCTTTTGAAATATTCGTTGGGGATCGAGACAATTGCATATACTATTCAGATAGGCAAAATTAGCTACAAATCTTCATCATTTCAAGAATCAAAACGAAACAGATATGCAAATGATGTCCGCTGTCCTGATCCTGAAATAGCTGAAAAAATGAAATCTGCTATATTAGATGCAAAGAACGATGGTGATTCACTCGGTGGTATTGTTGAGTCTGTATCACTAGGATTACCAGTGGGTTTAGGAGAACCAATATTCTCTTCATTGGAATCTGATCTAAGTAAAGCGTTATTTAGCATCCCCTCCGTAAAGGCAATAGAATTTGGATCCGGTTTTTCAGGAACAAAGATAAAAGGTTCGGAAAACAACGACGAGTATTCAATATCAGAGGATCATAAAGTAGTAACTAAGACGAACAATTCTGGTGGTATTTTAGGAGGTCTGACTAACGGAATGCCAATAGTAATAAGAATTGGCTTCAAACCGGCCTCTTCCATAGCAAAGAAACAGAAAACAATAGATATGACTTCCAATTCTGAATGCGACATCATTGTTCCTGGAAGACATGATCCATGCGTTGTGCCTCGAGCCATACCTGTAGTTGAATCATTGGTTTCACTTGTTTTAGCAGACCATGCTGTTCGGTGGAATCTGATACCACCTGTTCTGAGTGAAGGGAAAAAATGAACGAAGAAATGGAACCAAAATTGGAAAGACTCCGCGAAGACATGCGGCTGGTAACTGCGGACATAATAAAACTTGTTGAGAAAAGAATGAAGATAGCAAGTCAGATTGGAAACATTAAGAAAAATCTCATGATGAACATCGAGGATATTTCCGTGGAACAGGACATGGCAAGATATGTTCACGAAATGGGAACGCAAATAGGATTGAATAATGAATTCATAGGAAGATTACTGAATTTACTATTTTTAGAATCAATAAATATCCAAAAGCAAAAAACCTCGGAGAAAGAAACAAAGCTAGATCACATGGCCATGTTTTTGAAGGCAAAACAACTCGAATCTGAAGGCAAAAAGATAATTCATTTGGAAGTAGGTGAACCCGATTATATGCCTCCTCCTAGCGTCAATCGTGAACTAATGAAAACTTTTGATAAAAGGCACGTTCACTACACACAAACGACCGGAATTCCGGTATTGAGAAAGGCAATTGCGCAGAAAAGATCTGTAAGGGAGGAAAATGTGATAGTTACCCCCGGCGCAAGATTTGCAGTATTTAGTGCTATGGTTTCTACACTTTCAATCGGTGATGAAATCGTCATTTTTGAACCTGCTTGGCCCGCTTACAGAGATTGTGCAAATTTTATTGGAGTAAAGGTAAAGGCCATCAAAACATCCGTGGAACAAAAATGGGATTTGGATTTGAATGAGATAGAGAAAATGATAACATCAAATACCAAGATGATAGTTCTAAACTCGCCGAATAACCCAACAGGGAAAGTAATTCAACAAAAACAGATTGATTCTATCTTGGAGATTGCAAGTAAAAATAAGATATTTGTTCTAAGTGATGAGGTTTACTCTATGTATTCGTATGTCCCATACATGAGCATTCTAGAATTTGAATATGATAAGAGTATTATGATTTCTTCGTTCTCAAAAAGCCATGCCATGACTGGATTTAGAGTTGGATATGCAATATCCTCAAGAGATATCTTGGATAAAATTTCAAAAATTCAAGCTATGGCTATAACCAGTGTAGCCGAACCAATGCAATATGCAGCAATTGCAGCTCTGAAGAGTAATGTTACTAACAATGCGAAATTGATGAAGAAACGTCTTGATTTTATGAGAAGTGAACTAGCTGATGTTCCTTGTGATTTCGTCAATCCAGATGGTGGCATGTACTATTTCATTAAATTCAAAAATAACATCAGCGCTAATAAGATACTATTCGATCTCTTAAATGAGGGAGTTGCAGTAGCCCCTGGCAATGGCTTTGGAGAGTCATATGGTGATTTTATTAGAATTTCAGCATGTCAACCTGTTAAATCTCTAAAAGACGGGTTAAAAATACTTAGAAGAGTAACGAATGTGTGATACAATGGACAAAACAGTTGCAATACTAGGTGTTGGAAAAATGGGATTGTGGTTCTGTAACTATTTTTCAAAAAAGAATAATTATAAGATATTTTTGTACGATAAAAGAAGTATCAAATTAGAAACAATCAGTAATCGTAAAAAAGTGACTATTTGCAAATCATTTCAAACATGTGTTGGTAAAGCTGACATCGTAATTGTATGCGTGCCTATCAGATTAACGATCCCTCTGATTAAGAAATGTATTTCAATAATGAAAAATGGTGCATGTATAGTAGAAATATCATCACTTAAAACGGATATTTTTAATTCTATGTTAAAAATTCCAGAACATTTGACTCCCCTCTCAATTCATCCTATGTTTGGTCCTGGCGCAAGGAACCTAAGCGATACCAAAATATTAATCATACCAATCAGGAATGAAAATAGAGAGAGAAATTTGGTAAAATTGTTATTTAGTGAAGCAAGAACAATCGTAATTAAAGACCCACAAACTCATGATTGGATTATGGCGATAATATTAGGAATGATTTACTACATAAACTTATTACTGGCTAGCTCTTTGAGCAGGGAAGATATTACGTTACTAAAGAGAGTTTCTGGAACTACTTTTTATTTACAAAAGCTTCTTTTTGAAAGTATACTTACAGACAATTCATCACTTATAGCGTCACTTCTCGCCGATAATAAACAACTAATAAGATATCTAAAAAAATACAATGAAGAATCAGCAAGATTATTCGATATGATAATCAAAAATAAGAATAAGCTTGAAACAAGAATAAATCGAATTAAGAAAGGTTACCCCAACAGGAGAGACATTTTATCTTCATATGAAAAAATGTATTCAATTATTTCGAAATTGAACAACGAATGAACATATACTATTACTCAAATATTCATATTTAAAGTATTGAGATATGATAGAAAGAATTGTTTCTGATTTACGCTGTGTAAATAATTCATGTAATAGGAATGTTTTAACATTGGAATCACTTCGAGAAAAAGGAGATGAATGTATTGAAGGCTTTCTTACATGTAATGTTTGTAATTCGAAATATCCGATAATTCAGGGTGTTCCAATTGTATTGCAAAATTTTCATCAATATGCCCGTCGAAGGATTGTAATTTACGGCAAATGGATAACAAATTCCAAATCATCTAAACTAAAAGATTTTCTCAGATCAGTAGGTATGAAGATTCATTTTCCAACCTTAAATGATCTTTATGAGGAGAACAATCTATTGTATAGAACCTACGCATATAATCATAGCAATAATTATTTAGATGATCGTCTATTATCTCTTTTGAAAAGGAAAATAGAACCAGACCATATCTATAGAATGCTGGGAAAAAAGAGTCTAAACCTGAGTGGAATAGGTTTGGACATTGGTTGTTCTTTTGGCTCAAGCACATTTGAATTGGCAAAAGGATTACCATTTGTTTTTGGAGTAGACTTATCCTTCTCATTCATACTTGAAGCAAGAAAAATGATGCGTGACAAAATGGTTAAGAATGTAGAGTTTATTGTATCAGATGCGATAAAACTACCTTTTGAATCAAGATTTTTTCAAAGCGTAGTTGCCTTGAATCTTGTTGACAGGGTCGATCCGCACAAGCTAATTGATTCAATAAATAGTTGTATTAATGATAATGGGAAACTTATTTTAATTGATCCTTACCATTTTGTGAATGAGAATAGGAACGAACAATCTAATTCAATTCAAATCAGAAAAATGGTAGAAAAATTGGGATACAAAATAGAAAGTAAGGAATCATATATTCCGTGGATATTAAAAATGAATCAAAGGTCTTATCTATTCTACTTTGTTGATTTCATTGTAGCAAATAGATTTATCTAAAACAAGTTTGAATAGTAACTTGAAGTATATTTACGCGATCTTGAGGAAAGTACTAATCAAGTTCCATTTCAAGACTATACTTTCTTATTTTGCTTTCTTAGTGGATTTGCAACTGCGTCTAGAGAATTTCCAATTAAGAAGAATGCCAACCCCGTTAATGCTATCATTAGTCCTGGAGGAATAATCCACCACCATATTCCCCTTGGCGCAGCATCTGCGGTATTTGCATCATGAAGCAGCTGTCCCCACGTAGGTAAAGTTGGATCTCCTAGACCTATAAAACTTAGAGCAGCCTCAGCTAAAATTGCACCTGGCACAGAAATTGCTACACTTGCAAATGTTAACGGAAGCAATTGGGGAATAATGTGTTTGAAAATTACCTTGATATCTGACTGCCCCATTAATTTGGCAGCTTCAACATATTGAAAATTGCGCATCTGCAATGCGATGCTTCTAATTACTTTTGCAGTCCCCATCCATCCAAAAATCATCAAAAGTAAAATAATCAAGATGATACTTCGTCCAAAAGTAACTGATAGTAGAATAAGGAGGATCAAAGCTGGGAAAGCGTAAAATATGTCATTGATGCGCATCATTACCTCATCTGTTTTCTTTCCTCTGTAACCTGATATCACTCCATAGATAAGTCCAATAGATATTGCAAATATTGATACAGTTAATCCTATGAATAGCGCTATTGGTATTCCCCATAAGATTCCAACAAATAAATCTCTTCGCAAATCGTCAGTTCCCATAATACCGTATACTTTACCACCAAGTATAATACCTACATCTTCTATATTGCTAGAATTATCAAACAGGAAGAATCTCTGGGAAATATGATACTTCCCATTCAGAACTTGCGGCTTATTCGTATCTGAAAACAACAAGACCTGTGGTTCAAAACCAGATATTGGAAAATTAAAGAAATTTTGATATTGACTTAGCGACTCCTTAATGTTATTGTTTGTAGAAAAGATTCTGTCTGTAAAAGTGTTATTTAGACTATTTGTAGTAGGTAAAGACGAATAATAGACGGTAAAGGTATTATTATCAGGTCTGGTAATATCAATTTGTAATACTGGAGGTATTTCACCATATTTGAGTGAGTGGAGGAACATAAAGTCATCAGGAAAATCATCTGCCTGGATATTGATATCGAACCCAAAGTTATCTACTCTTATCCCTTCTGATACTTCAGAATTTGTTTTCGCATTGTTCTTATCTAGTGACACATGTTCAAATTCATTGGAACCAAAATAATTAGTCCAAGAAGGAGCTGCAGTTTTTGGATTATTAATCCAATAATCAGGATCATTCCATAGCCTGTAAGAATCAAATGGTATCACTAGTACTGCAATTGCGGTTAATGACAACAAGAAACCTAGAATTGATACTCCAATTATTCCACGGCGCGATTTTATTAATCCTACAAATAATTTCTTTTGCAATCGATTAGCTACCTTTTACTCTAGGGTCCAACAGTGTATAAGCAATATCGGTTATGAAAATGGTTACTAAAAAGATCAATGTGCCAATATATGTAAGTCCAATTATGATAGGTATATCAAGCAATCCTATTGCGTCATAGAAGAGCTTTCCCATACCAGGCCAATCAAACACAGCTTCGGTAATGATAGACCCTCCAAATGAACTTGCTAAACTCAGGCCCACAGCAGTTGCAACAGGAGGTCCGGCGTTTCTTAATGCATGAGAATATAGAATTTTTCGTCGGGAAATGCCCATAGTTCTTTTTGCATAAATGAAGTCTTCATTTAAGATATTTATCAAGAAGTATCGAACGATATAAGACCAAGAACCAAACGAAACAATGACCAGTGTAATTAGTGGAAGGGTCATATGATAAAGAAGGTCGAATATATAATTAGCGTCAGAGGGCGAAGAAAGTGGGGTGGCCCTTGCAGGAAATATGTGTAAGGTAAATGCAAATACAAGAATCATGATCATAGCTACCCACCATGTGGGAAAACTGTTACTAAAAATTGCAATAATTGAGTTGAATTTATCCCACCAGGAGCCTTCCTTACCTGCAACATATGTACCAAGAAAAATACCAATAATAGTAACCAATATGGTAGCAGTTGTAAATAGCAGCAAAGTCTTTGGAACTTTTTCGACTATAATATCTCGAACATTGGATGAACCATAAACAGAGGTAAAGAAATGAGATTTTCCCAAATCTAAGGTCATTACGCTAACAACTCGATGAACTACTTTTTGGGGATTAAAAGAATCCTGATCCAAACCAAGCGTCTTGGATCTGAATTGAATTTGATTGTTTATATAAGCTGATCTTTCGTCTGGATTTTGAAATTTGAGTATCCCTTGATTCACTTCATCTATCACTTGGTTACGTATCGCATCTACAAGTAGTTTATCAAGCGTCGGACCGAGTAGTATGACAGTAATTAAAATGGTCGAAAACAGGACCAAAAACATGTTAATTGATCGAAATAGTAAGGTTCTTCCTAGTCCCAATTGC
>DATFEX010000071.1:0-5265 GCA_035250685.1 Nitrososphaeraceae archaeon
CTAATAAAGCTTGGGAGTAGTTTGCTTCATCCAACAATCAAAACATACTTCATTATCCAATTGATAAACCTCAATTTTATTTTTATTACATATTTGACATAATTTTTCCATTCAAGCTAGTTACAATATCAGGTGTATAATAGTATATCATTAAATTCGCATGAGCTTGATATAATCAAGTTTTTACTTTGTAATGTGTTATATTGAAATAAATACAGTTTATGACATATTTGATACTAATCTAATAAGTATTTCCCTCACAATAAACGATTTGTTCATAAGGCTAAATTACTTATCGTTTCCTGAACGTGGAATATACTTAGTTTAACACTGAAATCTTTCAATATTAAGGATAATGTATTCATAGAATGCTTTGTCAGCAATCGGTATCTAATCATGAGACCATCCGGGATTATATCATGGTTAACATTTGTAAAGAAAGGAAATGATTGAATTACTACAAGTAGAAATATTACCAAACATCGTAACTTTTGCTACTTCTCCCTTAGCATTTAACAACTATATTTTAGATTCCGCCCTGCATAAAACGGGCCTAAGTCATTAAAATCAGCTAATTCCTTATTAATAAAACTCTGATTGATAAGTATCTCATTATTCGGACGAACGCGCTATTATCTAATTATAAGTGAGTATAAATCGGTGGTATTAATCTAACTTCCAAAGCACTCAATAAGTTATCTATGCAACTATTCGTAATGAAAGAAGGGATTATCAACTTTACATCTTTAGGGAGTAGGCAATTAATGGATTCTAAAATCGCAATTCGTTGTCCTATTTCAATCTTCTCACGGCACTTTTCAACTAAACTAATCAGATACGCGGTATCTTGCGTCATTAATTACTATAATTTAGATACATTGGACTTAAGAATGTTTAGTTAAATTACAACTCCATTTCAGAAATTTCCAATTGATTGGAAATAATACTAAGAAATTAATGTTACCACAATATGGTCATGTGCAAATATATGAATTATACCGGTTATGAACGCAAAGGATGATATAGCATGAAGTGCATTAGATAATTGTTTATAAATTAAACGCAAGTGAGTATAGATTTGAAAATATTGATGATCTCAACTGAATATCCTCCTATGCAAGGTGGAGTTGGACGCTACTGCAAGAAGTTAGTCGATTCGTTAAGAAACGAAGGTATGCAAGTATTTGTCGTATGCAATGAAGATGGAAAAGGTGATTATAATGGCATTTCACCAAATAACCACGATAATTCTAAAGTACTATTAAAAATAGTTAAAGAAGTTGAACCTGATGTTGTTCATGTTCAATATGAACATGGGCTATATGGAATACATTTAGACCCAATAAATCCAGGAAAAACACAGACAAATATAGAATCATTCTACAATGAGTGCACAGTTCCTATAGTCACCACTTTCCATTCGGCTTATACTTTTACTCAATGGATGAGGTTGGTAGTTCCACTAAATAATAGAATGTTTGGTCAATTTGGGACCTGGATTAGAATGGCTTATGACTACTGGACACATCTACTAAATTATAAATCATTTAATTCCTTGAACAAGAAAAAAATAGGCTTCAATAAAGCCGGAGTTGTGTTTTCCAAATATCTAGGAAAGATTATCCCAGGAAGCACTTTGATATATCATGGAGCAGAACCAAGCACTTCCCCTCCTTTAAATAGAAATGAGGCAAGAAGGATGTTCTCCCTTCCTGAGCATGAAAACATTGCATTAGCTGTGGGATTCATGACAGCTACCAAAGGATGGGATATTATCGGAAAAATGAAGGTACCTGATGGTTGGAAAGTCGTAATAAATACATCACGAAATCATTATGGACGAGAAAAATTAAGTAGCAAGTTTCAAAATGAAGGCGTCATCAACTTGAACAGGGGATTTCTAAGTGACAGAGATTTGTCACTGCTGTTCTATTGTGCCGACGCTCTGATCCTACCTTACAAAGTGTCTTCTGGTTCAGGTGTAATGTACGATGGATTAGCTCATGGACTTCCATTTATTTCAAGCAAGTTAGAATTTTTCAAGGAATTCTCGGACATGAAATTAGGGATGATGGCTAATCGTAATCCCGTAGAGTTCTCAGATTCACTTCGAGAACTTGAAATGAATTACAAGCAGTACAAGGATGCGGTTCTAAACCTTAGAAAACATCTACTATGGAAGGAAGTAGCAAAAAAGCATATCTTGCTCTATAATTCAATTATTGATCATGCTAGCCCTCCTCTATTAAAAAACTAACAGATTTGATTTCATCTGTTAATGAGAAGTCATAGCATTCTCGAACTTACCAAATGTAATATCGTCAAGTTTTTGAGTTAAAGTTACCAAAAGGAAGTCATGATCTTTATTGTTGCTCATCGAGAAATAATGCATACTTATATGTGAGACTGAATATATGAAATGTGGTATGACCAGATTTGAGTGTTAACGTTTTTTCGGAACTTGAGGATGACTTTAGAGACAGATATAGTACTTATTTAAGGACGATGAAACAACGAATTTACGATACATGCCTAGGATTCAACGAGTTGGAAGATGAACGAAAAATGGTTAATCAACAAGTCATAAGGACCCCTGGCCGAAGGGGAGAGATGATCAAAAACGAAGAAATAGATAAAGAATTTTCTAGGCGATATAGTGAATATAAAAAAGCTAGAGAATTCTCCTGATTAAATTCTTCAGTCAACTAACAGCTTCAAGTGTCATGAATATGGGCAACTAATATCGTTGAACTTTTGCTCAACAGATGAACATTAGACTTTCTTAATTTTAGTTTAGAATAAAAAATAAATTCGGGCAGCAGATTAAGGTTAAACGAGCCTCTTTACGTGCCCTTTCGCTCGACTTTACTTACCTTCGTGATGACTTGTTTATTGTTGTTGTTCCACAAGTTGTGCTTTTGCGAAGCGATCTCCGACACTAGTAATTCGTATGTTTGTTTTCTGTCCAGTTTTTGCACCTTCAACAAAAATTACAAATCCCTGGATTCTGGCAATTCCGTCGCCCCTCCTACTTACTTCAGATATTTCAACTTCGTATTCCTTTCCCATTTCGACTGGTTTTGGACCTCCAAAACCACTTCTATAACTCATTGTACCTGTGTAATTGTTATTTCCGTAATATGAATGAACGTAATTATCTTAATTCTTGCTTCTGCAAGTCTCATTCTATTTCTATTTCTATGCTTCTAGCCATTCGAACTTGTTTAACTTATAAACTAGTTTCAAAAGGATTGCTGATAAAGGAACTTGGAAGTTGTCCGGTATGAAATTGAATTACCCGGACTCGGATTTGCATACCCAATTTGTAGTTTAATGATGAAATATTGATTAAAGTTAAGTTACTAATTATGAGTTACATTACTCTATTATTTTATTTTCCTCAAAATCATTAAATTGGCATTCTAGAATTTGAATTGTAATTTTAGTTTTGTTTTTGCTGGCCATAAACTAGTTTATCCAGATTCGATCACAACTAAATCAATTTTCAATACTAGCCCTGTTTCATTTTTTGATATAGCTTCTTAAAATGAAGATAGGAATTAGAATACCTTTCATCTGCAAGAATATTCTGAACCAAGGTATCTTGATAATATTGGATCAGCGTAGGTTTCATATATTCTATCATTCTCCTATCTGTGATCACTTTTGTATTAATCAAAAAGGATAACCAGTCTACAGTATTCAATATACGCGAATAGTGTTCTTTTCTCTCTCGATCGTTTTGAGAATCTGCAGGCAGCGAGGACAATTCGTAATCCAAGTTGGCGGAGATCATTGAAAATAGTTTCTGTTACCCTAATTTGGTCTAATTCTTTCGATCGCTTGAATGTTCTAACAATATAATACAATACCACTGCATAGATTATTGCAACAACTATCTGGATAAATTCTGAAGATGTTAATGGCATTTGAATGCAATAGACCCAATCACGTTTTTATTCCTTCGGAATTAATCTCAGTAACCGACCAGATTGATCAAATGAATATGTAATGAACATGATTTTTCCATATAAGGGACCTTCAATTGGACATAACATTGTATCATTTTATTTGTCTGTAAAGACTTCAAGATGAATTTCATTGTATTGACAAAACATTGTAATAAATACAAATAATGAGATATTTGATACTTTAATTAATACTATTTCCTAGCCCAATATCAATTTGTATATATTTATTCATTTTTTTTGAAATTTAGAGATTCAACAATTTTAGTATTTTTGGTATTATCTAAAAAAGTATGGCCAAGGTTTTTATGCAATACCAATCCAATGATAATTGATCATTATGAGGAGAGGAGTTGAAATAATGCCAAAGTCAAAGGCTACCAAGAATGGAGAACGCCGAATAACTACAAACAGAGATAATGTTAGACATCTAGAATATTTTAATAACGGACAATGGCGTCATAGTGACAAATGCAGACAGCTTACTAACAAAGACTGCACACTTAAGAGTTCCAAAAGTTCTTTTTAACTTAAAATATTTCAGATAATTTTCATACTATTGTCAATGAAAATTACAAAATTAGAAAAATAAAATATTACTAGAATTTAGACTGTTCAAAGCATTTATCACAATATTTTTCAATTAATGTTATCCCATCCATGTCATATTTTGCTATCTTTGTAGGCATTCCCTGACACATCGCACACTCGCCTCCCATTATTTCCTTGACAAAGTCTCTCTTGACAGATTGTGCTATATCCGGATCATCAAGTTTTTTCTTTAGAAATTCTAACTTATCATCTGGAACAATAATTGGTGTGACTTTTGGTTTTGGCTTTTCCATTCAGTTAAACTCCAAAAACTCTAATTGAACAAAAAAAATTCTTCACTTCTTCTTTCCTTTACGTTTTGATGAATAAACATGAGTTCTGACTGTAGGACATCGTGTCTACAATGCTCGGAGCTATACAACTTATGCATGACGTTCATTTCAATCGTAATTTACTGTGGTGGTTATTAAAGCAGATTTGGTTCAGATTTTTCGAGTGGAACGGGGTTGCCAAAGTCAAAATTATGTAATCCGGATCTTGTAGTCTTATCTATACATGGAACATTGTTCGCCATAAAATTTGACCATAAAATATCGCATGTTCGACATTTGAATTCTCCTGGGACGCCTCTTGCTTGTATTATTCTTCGCATACGCAAGCTATACCACGTTTAGGTATAATTATCCTTGCTTTTTCTATCCACTATGGAATTGGTTGTTAATATTGACCTTAGATGAAAACTGTG
>DATFEX010000072.1:0-37151 GCA_035250685.1 Nitrososphaeraceae archaeon
CATATTGCAACCTTCAGTAATAATCAATCTTGCACTACAAGATGGACATGCTTCATATTCCATATAGTCATTCGGGGTTGTCGTCATGTTCATTTTTAACTTGGCTTGAGAGACGTTTACAGGGCTATCTGTTGGTTCAACGTGTTCACTATCTCTAAAGACTTTTTCAACCTGTGACATAACATAGTCTTGTTTAATGTTACTATGAATGTGATCAACTACGCTGACACTTGGTTTCACTATGAATTTTCTTTCCTTATCATTCCCAGTGATATGTAATACCTGTTCATGTCTTGATCCATCCCTATACACCGTCACTCCCTTTAATCCCATTTCATGTGATAAAAGATAGGCAGCCTTTATGTCTTCGACTGTGACGTCTGAAGGCATATTTATTGTCTTGGCTATTGCATTGCTAATCCATTTCTGCCACACTGCCTGAGCCATTAGATGGTCTGTCCAATGCACATCAATAGCAGTGACAAATATTTTCTGTAGCCATTCTGGAATTTCGGGCAGCCCTCTTACAGAGCCATAGTTGTTGGCAATCTTTGTCAGGATTTCATCATTGTAAAGTCCGTTTTCTTTCAGAATGTTTTCAAATATCTTATTGGTATAAAAGAACCGTCCCACAGTAACTCTTTTCTCAAAAACAAGTGCAAAAACTGGTTCAACACCGTTCGAACAGTCGGCTATCATTGATAGTGTTCCGGTCGGGGCAATTGTAGTAGTCCATGAATTTCTAATGCCGTACTTTTTTATCTTCTCGACCAATGAATCCCAATCATATGAGTGATATCGCTTTGGAATTTCATAATATCCTGCCACTGGTATCATTTTTCCTTCGGCATAATCAGTTTGACTGAACAATGGAAATGCTCCTCTAGCCTTAGATAATGCAACACTTTCTTCCATAGTATAGTACGAAAGTGCCTCTGCTACTCTGTTCATAAAGTCATAACCTTCCTTTGAATTGTATGGTATTTCTAAAGTGAACAATAGATCAGCAATTCCCATTATTCCTAAGCCGATTCTTCTAGTTGATTTTGTATTAAGATCAATCTCTTCCACGGGATACTTATTCATATCTATGACGTTGTCTAGGAACCTGGTGGATAGACGAATTGCTTGTTCATATCGTTGCCAATCAAATTCATATTTTCCATCAATATTCCTTTTGACAAAATTTGCTAGATTTATGGAACCTAAATTGCATGATTCGTATGGGTAGAGTGATTGCTCTCCACAAGGGTTTGTTGCTCGAAGTGGTCCTTCTTTTACGTTAATGCAGGGGTTGTATTTGTTGATATTATCGAAGAATATAACACCTGGTTCAGCACTCTTCCAGGCACTAAAAGTTATCAAATCTAAGAGCTGGTGTGAATCAATTTGCTTAACTGGTTCGTGGGTAGTTGGATTTTTAAGCGTATATTTGTGGTTATTTTCGTTAATGATTGATTCCCAGAAATCACTCCAAATTCCAACACTTACATTAAAGTTTTCGAAGACACCTGGTTTCGTTTTAGCTGTTACGAATTTTTCTATATCAGGATGCCATGATTCCATTATTCCCATATTTGCGCCCCTTCTTTTTCCTCCCTGTTTTACCACATCCGTAACTGTATCTATAATTCTCATGAATGAGATCGGTCCTGAAGCGACGCCGGAAGTTGATGCCACAATATCGCCTTCGGGACGTAGATCGGAATAATTAATACCAACTCCGCCACCGGATTTGAATATCATTGCTGCATCTGTCGAAGTTTTCATTATCTCTGACATATCGTCTTTCATATCCAATACGAAGCAAGCTGAGAGCTGGCCAAGTTTTGCACCGGCATTCATCAGTGTAGGTGTATTTGGGAGGAAGTCCTTTGATACCATCAAGTTATAATATTCAATAATCCGATCAGAATATTTCGACAATTGACCCTCGGCAATAAGGCGCAAAAGATCTTTAAAGCTAATTCTCATATGTTCACTTTTTGCCAAGTGGATGTAGTGTCTAATCATTGATTCAAAGTGATATTTGTTAAGATAGTGATTTCCAATCTTTAGTTTCAAGTCAAAATCATCTAATTTCTTGTAATATTCTTCAGCTTCAGTGATATTTTGAATCACTTTATCGCTAGAATATACTTCAGAATCATGGAGTATATCTGGGATTGTTACAAGAATTGCGACTCTTTCAAAAAGTGATCCGGGATCTTCAACAATTTCATTATTGCTGTCTCTTAACAGATAGCGAGAAGCTAGAACCCTGAGTGAATTGACGTCTAAGGCCTTATCCACTTCATCCAGATCTTTCTTGTTTAGAATCTTCTTCTTTTCATCTCTAACCTTGCGTCTTTCATGTCTGTACAAGATGTAGGCTTTTGCAGTCTCTGAAAGACCCTCTTCAATCAGGATAGATTCTACCATATCCTGGACATCTTCAACGCTAGGAACTCTATTGGTATCTAAAATGGAAAATTGTTGGTCCATTTTTTGAACAACTTTTTCGGATAATTTTTCAGCAAGCTTGTAGTCAGCCTTGCCTGCTGCCATTAATGCTTTGTAGATGGCGTTAGAAATCTTAGAATTATTAAAATCGACTAGCCCTTTATTCCTCTTCCTAATTTGCGCTATTGGTGTTTTGTTTGAGTTTGGAGAATTATTAATTTCGGTAATTTCCTTTGCCATAACGCTTATACAGCTAGACCCTAGCTTAAAAATATTCTTTTACTAAATAATTCGACAAGATGCGCTCAAGGTTTAAATTATTTGATCTGGCATGATTATATTGTAAAATAACAGTTCCATTACGATCAAGCAAGCTTGGAAGAATCAACATCCAATCGTTCCGGACTTTTTCATCCATAGGTTGTTTCATCCAAAAGTCCATTCATGCGGGTCTATTAACTATCTAAATTACACAATTTGGGAACGATGCAGCTTAGGAGCCTTAGGAGCAATGTTCTTGCCAGCTATTTTTCCTCGCATTTTTTACTCCAGCTAATACGTAAAAAATAGAGATAAGATCTGGTTCTGAATGAGATTGTAGTGTGCCCTAACAATGTGGACGTCAAATTTAACTTCAGAAAATTACTTTTTATTGCTGCGCAAAATTAGTGGAACCGCAGCTCTGACACACTTCAGATGAAGCTGGAGTTCTTGTACCGCACGAGTCACAAATCTTGCTTCTGTAGACTGGTCTGAAGAAATTAAGATCAAATGACTTGATTATGCAATCTTTCATTTCACTGTCCGTAAGATCACCAATGTCTACAGTAACTGAAACTCCACCATTTACCAATTTATCGATCAAGTTACTTGATTCTATAACGGGACCAGTATTCGAAAGTAGATCTCTGCCGTTTATGAGAAGTCCCTGAGAGTATGACTTTATCATCGTATCATCGCCAGATTGATCATACATATTCCCATATTTTTCTGAGTCAAGAGAAGCTAATCGAGTGCTGCTGTCATCCGTTATCATAGCGATTCGTATGGATTCATCTCCTGCTAGCTTCCCTTGGTCTGAAGCTACTTCAACTGCTGTATGCAACACTTTTTGGATAATGTCTTCTCCATCGAATTCATGTCCCAGTATATTGTATACTGACTCTCTTACTCCTGTCAAATTAATTACAAGATTCATCCTGCTCAATTGCATCATTTGTGTAATATTGGCAGTTATTGGAAGCATTTCCCTTCTTATCATTTCCAGAATAGAGTTCTTTCTTGCCAATAATGCAGAGATAGCCGGTTTAATCATCAATGCAAGTCTAGCTCTGAAATAAGTTTCATCCTTATTGGATTGATAGGCTAGTCGTGGTAGGTTAATAGCTAAAGAGTGTAGGCTTACAACTGAACTTGATTTTTCATCAGATTGAGTTTTTACTACTCCTAGATGACTCCTGTAGTTCTTGGACACTGACAAAATACCTCCATGTTTGACGATATCTCCAATCAAATCTGCGTTTGCCCTAAGTGATTCTTGTTCATTACCAACCAAGGATATTGCTATGGTGGGTAAAGGTGTATGCTCCAAATATCGCAGGTACGCCGTCAGCACGGGTCTAGTAATTGATGCGCCTTCAGTTGTAATAGGAAATGTAATAACGGGAAAACCTGATAAAAAATACGACCTGGATATAGATGATGAAATAAATGCCCTGGTAAAAGCCGATTCTATCTCTTCATCGTTTCCCTGTATTTTGTTTGAAATTGCAGAAACAAAATTATCAAGTATGACCTCTCCAGAAGTTTCCCTGCTTAAGACCGAAATCAACACAGGCAAAACTGCAGTGATATCGTCTAGTGTCTGAATCGGTTTCACCCTTGAAACATTCAAGTATTTTCCCTTAAAGTTTAAGCCATTTTCAATGATATTCCTTGTATCAATAAATACTGTATCAGGCATAAGGTTCCAAAGTCCAGTGTTGGAAATGTTTAGTTCACCGGCAAGATGCATATCGGTTATGTCTTTGGGTAACATGTTGAACAACAAGTTTTCGGAAAAAACAGCAAGAGATGTTTCCGACAAAATACCTTCTACCCCATTCTTGCTTAACGAAGGGTTGTTAAACATCTCGGAGATATCAGATCCCGGAATACCCAACCTGGCCAATTTTGATCTAAATTCCTCGTAACCATGCTCAATTAGGATTGAATTCACGGTCTCTCGAATAAGCGAGGACGTAAGATATACAGTTTGGAATTTGTAAACCTTGTTTTCTACCTCCTCAGTAATCTTGTGTGCCTGCTCAAGAGGCATGTTTGCTTCCCTAACTAATGATTGAGTTATTCTGTTCGAATTAAATTCCTCAATTGAATGTCTAGAAGTTCGGACATACATTTTTCCACTTTCGATAATGGATCTCTCTTCAATCTGTCTTGCTAGGCTCAGCACTAATTTTCCTAGGTTGGTAATAGTATACCTTCTTTCTGCTTTATTTAATGCCACAAGAGATTGCCTCAAAAGCTTCCTTAAATGGTAAGCAAATTTACCTGACTCTTTTTTAGATTTAAAACCAGCCAACGATTTCAATTCTGAATAAGTTAAAGGACCTTTGGAATTTAGAATGCGAAGTATATCTATTCTATTCGGACTGGCCATTACGGAGAAAATCATCCTGACTCTTTTTGCCGCTTGTAAAATTCCAGTAGGTTTAGATTCAGATTGACTTATTAGATCATGACTCGCCTCTATCTCCATCTCACCCGATATTATCTTGAGATAATTTAAAATTGGGTCGTAAATAGTTATTGACTAACGGTACAAAACAATTTACCCATGATGCATTAGAAAAGTTCGAGCTAAATCATTACTTCGTTTTCCTCTAATAAGGAATCATATTCATTACTGTTTTTCACAACTTTGATTGTGGCGGGTATGTCGGGTAACTTTTGTCTCGTCTCTTCCTCAACGCTCTGTTCGACTTCACTCAAAATTCTTAACGCTTCTTCATCTACATGCATTGGTATTTTTACTTCTGGATTAACTTTGTAATTCAGAATTTCTGATGAAGCGTTAGTTACATCATTCAATACTTCTTGTGCCGTCGGTATTACCATTGAAATATCTTTCTCAATATCTTTTATCAAGTCAATAGTTGGATTTATTGTATCCATTATTATAGTAAATTCACCTATGATGGTTGAACGCAGAGCTACGACCTCAAGTGACATTATCATGTTTCTCGTGGTAAGATGTACACGATGAATGTTGACAAGTTCACTTGCTAATGCCTTTGCTCGTATATTGTTACCCCCTTTGATGTTTTCCACAATTTGTTTTCTAAAGTGAGTATCCATTACCTCAAATTTCTTCGAGAGCTTGTTCAACTTTGTAATCTGATTACTAATAACCTGAGCAGCATTAGAAAGATCGTTTTGAAGCTGGGTGTGATGCTGCATCAAAGAGAATATTATTTTGCATGAATGTAAAAATAATTGTCAGTGTCTGTCGACAAAAGAGTAACATAAAGCTAAGCTAACAAATTTCTAGTATAAGGACATATCAAAC
The DNA here is from genome assembly GCA_035250685.1 of Nitrososphaeraceae archaeon. Taxonomy (GTDB): domain Archaea; phylum Thermoproteota; class Nitrososphaeria; order Nitrososphaerales; family Nitrososphaeraceae; genus TA-21. The sequence goes on from DATFEX010000072.1 coordinate 6,011, forward strand.
TTAAGAAAAACAAAAGCAGGAAAAAACTCCATAGCTATGACTAGATGAAAGAAAAATCTAGTTTCCAAGTTTTTCTAAAGTCAGTCCATGTTTGACATCAAATCTTTTGACCTTCACAGTAGTGCCTATGGGAAGATCTGCCGGCGTCTTGATTCCAGGAAGAAATCCTGATGCGGAAATAGGAGCATCTTGGAGCTTGAACACTACCCAAGCATAGGAGTTTATGTCCTCGAATCCCTCAGGAGCTACAGCCTGAATTGTATGAGTTACCACTGTGCCAATTCCAGGAAGCTCAACAAATTCGAAATCGCTTTTGGAACATCCGCTGCAATAGTACATTGTTTCAAGCATTATCTTTCCACAATTTTTACACTTGTTTGCTAGTATCTTTCCATTGTTTGCTGTTTGGATGAATCTTTCATGGGTACTAGAATTTTTTTCCACCTAAATGCACCAAGATTATACTCTTTGAAAGACATGAACTGCTGCGCTTGCCCCGGTCGCGCCGAAATTATGCGTCAGAGCTATTTCGGCATCCTTTACGGATCGCTCTCCAGCCATGCCAGTAAATTGTTCATAAACTTCCACAACTTGTCCTACACCAGTGGCTCCAATAGGGTGGCCTTTAGATTTTAGTCCTCCCGACGGATTAATTGGGATCTCCCCAGTTCTTTTAGTAATTCCTTCTCTAGCTGCTACTCCACCTGTCCCCTTCTTGAAGAATCCCAAGTCTTCAATGTCAATTATCTCTGCAATTGTAAAGCAATCGTGGACTTCTGCGAAATCAATATCCTTTGGTGTTACTCCTGCCATCTTGTATGCTTGATTTGCTGCAATAATTGTACTTGGAATGGTTGTGATATCTTCTCGTGATTGAACAGCTGCAGGCGAACCACCTCTGCCAGAACCAATAACTTTCACATAGCTGTTACCAACCTTTTTGGCAAATTCCTCAGTACATAAAATTACTGCTGATGCACCGTCAGAAAATGGACAACAATCATAGATCTTTAGTGGAGATGCTACAACAGGTGAGTTTAACACATCGTCGACTGTTATACTTTTTCTGATGTGTGCTTTTGGATTTAGCAATCCGTTTTCATGATTCTTGATTGCAACATATGCCAAGTCCTCCTCAGTTGCATTATATTTATTCAGATATGCCCTGGCAATTGAGGCAAATAATCCTGGAAAGGAAGCGCCATTACCACCCTCATAAAAGAAGTCTGAACAATATGAAAATAGGGTGGTACTCAAAGTAGTTCCAGTATGTGTTACCTTTTCTACACCAACGGCCAATACACAATCATAAAAACCAGCAGCAACGTTTGCATAGGCCTCTCTAAACATCACAGAACCTGAGCCGCAAGCAGACTCTATTGTTAATCCGGGGACATGAGGAATACCAAGGTTGCTCATAAGTACTGGTGCCATGTGTACTTGTTTGTCAGCAACACCAAATACATTTGAGATATAACCTGCTTGAATGTCCTTTGGAGTTATTCCAGCAGAGTCAAAAGCATTTTTTGCCGCGTCGAGTCCCAGCTCAATGATACTTTCGCTTAGTTTACCATATTTTGTACTTCCAGCTCCCAGAACGCATACATTATTTACCATTTATATGAAAAATATTATCTCGAGAATATAAAAATGTTCGAATAAGTCTTGCGCCATGACTAGTTCCTAAAGATCCGAGAAGAAATGTGTGGTAGTAATCAGCATTCTGCTACTTTATTTTGACCCAAAATCTAAATTATTATTCTTTTTAGAATATTTTAGTTGTCAGAAGATAATGTCTCGGGGGCACAAGATTATCAACTTGTAATTTGCGAAAAACCACTGGCGGCCAGGAGGATATCCCAAGTATTGGGATCTAAAAATATTATAGAGAAAAAACATTCTCTTGGCATAGTTGTTTTTGAAATTACATCTGACAAGAATCAACGATTTATTGTATGTTCGGCATTAGGTCATATGTACAGCTTAATACCAAAGGAGAAAAATAGAAAAAAATATCCAATCTATGAAACACTATGGTCTCCTAGACCAACGAGTGTGGTGAACGAAAAAAAGAGAATTTTGGAGACTTTGAAAGTGATATCAAGGATTTCTGAAGGTGCCTCAGGATTCATACATGCGTGTGATTACGATCTTGAAGGTGAGCTAATCGGTTACAACATACTTGAATATGCTTGCAAACACAAGTATGAAAAGTCACGGAGGGCAAAATTTTCTTCACTTACCGATTCAGAAATAAATCAATCTTTCAATAATTTACAACCAACCGATATTAGGATAGCTGAAGCTGGTAAAGCCAGACATCTTGTAGATTTTATCTTTGGAATAAACCTATCAAGAGCATTGGTTAATTGTTTGAGTGTTGCCAATCAAGATAACAAATATCATAATTTGAGCATTGGAAGAGTTCAGGGTCCTACTTTGGGATTTATAGTAGATAAAGAGAAAAAGATTAGGAAACATATCCCCGATCCCGTGTGGCATATAAGTGCAAAATTTCAAAAAAATGGTTCTACTTTCCAAGCCAACCTGAGCACTGCGGTACACAGATTTTCAGATATGCAAGAAATACTAGATAAATGTAGAAATGAAAAAGGAGTGATTAAGACGATAACTATTCAGAACAAGAATGTTAGTCCCCCAACACCATTCAATTTGAGCGATTTGCAAAAAGAAGCCTTTCGAATCTTCAAACTATCTCCGTCCGTAACCCTGTCCATTGCCGAGTCTCTCTACCTATCAGCACTAATTTCATATCCACGCACATCTAGTAAAAAACTTCCTCCCTCCATCGGATACAAAAGAATTCTAGATTTATTAAGCGAAAATTATTCTATTGTGGATAAAAACATCACACAAGAATTGTTGATGAAAAAAGACTTAGTTCCTTACCAAGGAATCGAAGAAGATCCAGCTCATCCAGCCATTTATCCCACAGGAATAAAACGCAAGAAATTAACCTCCCTCCAGAATAAAATTCTAGATTTAATTATTAAGAGATTTTTGGCTACTTTTGGTGACAGTGCTGTAACCAATTTTATCCACGTTACTATTGATTTAAAAGGGCATGATTTTGTTGCTAAAGGAAATACAATATTAGATTATGGTTGGATCCCAATTTATGAACCATATTTTAGCGTCAAAGAAACGAATTTGCCCCAGCTTATCAAGGGTGATTCTGTACAAGTAAACGAAGTTACTGCAATTGAGGATTTTACCAGACCGCTTCCAAGATACAATCAGGCAACTTTATTAGACAAAATGGAATCAGAAGAGATTGGAACAAAATCTACCAGGGCCGAAACAATCAACTTGCTAATAAAACGTAAGTATATTATTCAAGACAAGATTGGATTAGAACCTACTGAATTAGGATTTACGATACTTGAAACTATGAAAAAATTTATTCCAGATATTGTTTCAACAAAACTAACCGCCTTCTTGGAATCCAGTATTAAAAGTGTACAAGAAGGAGAACTTGATATGATTAACCTCCGGAAATATTTAGAAAATTCATTAATGAATCCTCTAAACAAGATCAAAATAAATGAAATGGCTATTGGTAGTGACATAAAAAATGTACTTGCTGCTACGGAAGACAAAAGGTCATTTGGTAAATGTCCAAAATGTCACTTAGGAAAAATGGTCTTAATCAAGAGCAATAAAACTAATAAACGATTTCTAGCCTGTTCTAAATTTAGGATAACTGGTTGTAAGACAATTGCCTTAGTCCCTCAATTTGGCTTGATTAAAGAAAGTGACATCGTTTGCACTTGCGGATGGCCAATCTTAAGTGTAATGTTCAGAAGAAAAAGTGCTTGGAAAATATGTGTGAATAGAAGTTGCCGAGAAAATCGACCTAACAAGATGGCCAGTCATCACAATTTAGATCCAAATACATCAATATGATTTCTGTATACATCAGTTCTTCTATTCATCAAAAGTGGAAGTGTTCTTCTTGTGGTATCTATTTTGGAGCTATCAATATCCACAAATTCAATTCCTTCCCGATTTTTCATGTCTACTATTGTGGCGCCAAATGGATCAACTACCATACTATGTCCACAATAAATATTACCAACCTGATTCGGCGCTAGCACATATACACCGTTCTCTATTGCTCTTGCTCTAACCATAATTTCCCAGTGTTCTTTCTTCATAAATCCAGCTACCCAAGCTGATGGGGACACCAGTATATTAGCCCCATTGACGGTTAGAATTCGGGAAATCTCTGGAAATCGCATGTCATAACATATGAGCAATCCCAGATTTCCAATTGATGTCTTGGTAGGTTTTTCGATAGTACTTCCTGCTAGTAACTTTTTAGATTCTTTGAATCCTAATGCATCATAAAGATGGACTTTTCTATAGATGGATTGTATTTTTCCAAGTTCATTGATTATTACACCCGTATCAAAAACTTTATGATTCTTATCGTTGGTATTGGTAATTTCATACATTGTTGCAATTACATATATCTTGTTTTGTTTTGCCGAATCTGACAACGTTGATACGAAGTTGCCAGTGATTTTCTCTGCAATTTTGTGCAATGATTTTAGATTTTGTTCTGGTGGAGAATATGCCATTTGAAATTCAGGAAAGCAGATTATTCGTGCATTTTTGTTGGCTGCCTTATTTATTAATTTCACCGAGTAATTCAAATTTTGTTCTTTGTCTATTGAAGATTTCATTTGAACAATAGCGGCCTTAAATTTTCTTTTCACTGTGATCACCATTAATTAGATGTAAAATTATTAATTGAAAAGATAATGAGCAAAATGATCAGTCCTTCTCCGCAGAATATGCTTGTTTCTTGTGCGAATATCCCCTTTCTTCCAAGAAATTCCAATTTTTACCACATATCACACAGGTAATTCTTTTTTCAATTTTAAATAATTCTAACTCATAATGACTGCATCGAATTTGATACTCCTTCTTCATAGAATCCATTTCCCTTAGGGTGTCTATGTGTCTAACAGAATTTTCCGTCATATACTGAGATACTGGATTTGATTACTTTTATCTTTCTTTTGATTTTCAGATCTAAACAAATCTAGTTTACTTTAAGATAACAAGGACCAAACTACCTCTAAAGTAGAGAAAATTTGATATGTATGATTAGGAAAAGTATCTTATGAAGAAATGTCCCATATGCGGATGTACACAGCATAGACTTTTTGGCTGTGGAAATCATTGGTTAAGACACAAAAGAACAAACGATGGATCGTGTGAACAAAAGTAGTTTTAATTTATTTTATTTCATATAACGCTATTGATAGTTTTAATGCTATAGTATCATCTGTTTTTTCAGCCAGTGGCAGAATGTACTTTTGAGTCTCTTCCTTATATCTAAGTGCTTTTTCCTTTTTTATGTCATTTTTCAAGAAACGAGCATTGTCTAAACGGTCAGCAAGCTTGATGAATCTGGGCATCTTTGGACCTTTCGAAATATTGTCAAAGTAATTGAAAAGTAATTTTTCTCTGTTTTCTTCATTTGTTTTTGGTTCCGTCAGGATCCTAACCGTATCATAAATGTTATCACCAAAATTTGATCTCAAATCTTCAACTACTGGACTATTCTCTTTGCTTTTTTCAATGGCGTCATGTAGAATTGCCGCACAGATTGTATCTACATCATGAACTTTCAATTCGTCAGATAATATGAGAGCAACCTTCATGGCATGGTTGATGTAAGGTTCATGACTTTCATTTCTAAATATACCCGAATAAGCACTTGCAGCAAAGCTGAAGGCCTTGGTAATCTTCACAACGTCGTTAAGGTTATCCCCGAATGGTTGAATTAACCTGGAAAAAGCTATCTTTGTAAAATTATTTAAATTCCATTGCATTTTAACTCAACTAGATAACAAATCAATTATTTTTAAATAGTTTCTGAAGTTTGCTAAATTTGAATCTAGTCCATTCTTATTCTTCTGTTTTCTGTAATCATATTAAATATGAGCAAGACTGAAACGAATGAACTTGAGTGGTATTTCAGGGACCTTTTATTCAGAAGCCATAACAAAGGAATATTTCAACTTGAAGTAAAAAGTATCCCGCTTAACATTATTGAAACTTATCTTAGATATAGAAATGAAGAATCTGGCCATATTACTTTGGTTTTAAAAATAGTTCTGGAAAATCTAGTATCGTCAAGACTTGTAGAACGTCGAGATGACTTTGTAGGCATCAGGGATGGAATTTCTCGCTTACAATGTGACAAATGCTATTACATTTGTTATCTTGGAAATTTAGAAACAAAATCTTGTTTGAGATGTCAAAGTAACGAATTGAGTACGTTCCCAAAAAAACGTTGACACTGAGTAGCCCATGGCGTTAATCATGATTGGATAGAAAAATGAAACTGAGTTTGGTTGAAGCGGTTATTGAAACTCATATATAGAACTTTAGGAAACATTCCTAGTTGAAAAATGTCTGCTTTAACCATAAGAAAGTTTTATGAAGAAATACTTCAGTTCGTAGGAAAAAAAGTTCTGATAGAGACATCTTATGACAAGAATTATAGTGGAACTTTAAGCGCTATCGACGAAAAATTAGATATCGTTCTTGAAAATTTAGAAGGGCAAGGAATACTGAGAATTATCATAAATGGAACCTTTGTGAAAGAAATAAAGCTCTTGGAAAAGCCTTTTGATCTTAAGGGTCTTGCAGATCGTTTATCAAGAGTATTTCCAGGGCTAGTAAAAATCAGAGATGACGTCCATGCAATAATTGTGATGGATAAGATTAAGGTAACTGAACATGGGATAGAAGAAGGCTCCGGATTGGCAGCTGATAGGGTAAAGTCAATCTATGAAGAATTCATGAGGGAGTTCAAGAAGTAGATTTGTTATTTGAGGTCAGGTATTCTGACCTTGCGGGGAGAATAGGAAAAATAAAAACCCCTAGTGGGACTTTTGAAACGCCTGCCTTTATACCTGTTATCCATCCTGTTTCGCAATCTGTAGAAATGGATTTTTTAAAGAAATTGGGTTTTGAGGCTGTTATTACAAATGCGTATATCACACTCAAACAATATGGTGATGTTGCACGAGAAAGGGGTATTCACAAAATAATAAATTTTGATGGTCCGATAATGACAGATTCTGGTGGATACCAAGTGCTGGAATATGGTTCTATCGAACCCGAGCCATCGTATATCGCTCAATTTGAAAATGATATTAAAAGTGATATTTGTGTACCTCTTGATAAACCAACAGGATATGGTCTGAGGTATGATGTGGCTGAAAAGTATGTTAACGAGACTATAAAAAACTCCCAAGAAACTTTGAATCTAATTAAGAGTAACAACGAAAGAAACTCTGTGTGGGTTGGTCCTGTGCAGGGTGCAGAACATCTCGATTTGGTAAAAAGATCCGCAGGACAACTTGATGAAATGGGATATGAGATGATGGCTCTTGGAAGTCCAGTGCAATTGTTAGAATCGTATGAATTTGCTATTTTGGCGGATATGATAGCAGCTCTTAAATCAAAGATTATGTCGAAACCCATTCATCTCTTCGGAGCAGGGCACCCGTTAACGATACCATTGGCAGTAGCTCTAGGATGTGATACTTTTGACTCCGCATCGTACATGCTGTATGCCAGAGACAACAGGTACATGCATACGAGTGGCACTTCAAGATTGGATAAACTCTCATATCTTTCATGTCAATGCCCGATTTGCGTCAATATGACAGTAAGGGAATTTGTTGAGCTCGAATATAAAGAAAGAACTGACAAATTGGCAAAACATAATCTCTATGTGTTGAGAGCCGAAGTATTGTCTGTGAAACAAGCTATCATGGAAGGAAGATTGTGGGAGTATGTTGGACAGAAAGCGCGTGCTCATCCCAAATTAATGGAGGCCTATAAATTATTTCTTAATTACAAGTATTTAGAAGATGGTACCCCCATGTTCAAGAAAAAAGCGATATTCTTCATGGAATCAATCGATCAATATCGACCAGAAGCCTCTAGGGTAAGAAATATTTTTGATACATTTAGAACCAATAAGAAAAAAATAATTCTATTTCCTGACACACAGATATCTCCATTTTATTCCTCTCGCGAGTATCATAAATTAGCCAGTAAATTTTCGGACTATCAGATTTGTGCTTATAATCCATTTATTGGTATCATTCCGGCGGAAATTTCAGATATCTATCCTGCTGCACATAACCTTATCTCAGAGAAAATATTTAGAAAAAATAATGCCAAGGACTATCCTACTTTTGTTAATTCCTTTGAAAAATTTCTATCACATAATTATTTTGAAGACATTATAATAGTAGCCAATGAATTCATGCAAGAAATAATTCATGACACCAATATAGAGCGTAAGAATCTGAGAATCATTGAACATAAGGATGATTTGATTGAAGTGATTGAACAGATTTAACGGCTAAATTCCTCTAAACGGGCAATTCATCTTTTGGTTTTAGTTCTTGCTTAAATATGAGATACAAATATGATAATATGAAATTGGGAATTGATTATGAGTTCATTTATAATTTTAGTGAGGAGTTATTAGATCTCGACAGTTCCCTTCGGTGGATTGGTATTTCAAATAAGTATGGCGTCTTGATTAATGTGGAACAGCGTGAAGGTTTAAAACCATTAATGACAGAGGAGGAAAGTGAGGAATATGCAGCAGCTGCGGTGTCAAGATATAGGACAAGGGTTAAGTTTCAATCAAAAATTGGAAAACTAAATTATGCTGTTGGAAGGTATGAAAACGTAACTAGGATTACCGTTCCTATAAGTAATGACTATTTTCTCCTGTTAACAATTGATAGGGAGAAAAACTATGATGATCTTATCAATAATATGATTGTTCCATTTATTGCCAAGAACAGGAATAAATTCCATTTTGAGGATACAAGTGACTGATGCTATTAAAAGCCTCTTTGTATAAATTATTCTAAAAATTAAGGTTTAATTTCATCTACAAAGCTCTTGTAAATGGATAGAGCATCGTCCTCGTTCTTTGCTCCAACAATTGTAGCCGCACCACTAGTCATGAAGCTTATAGAGAGATTGTCAGAGTTACTGCTCATGATAGTTAATCCTAATTCTCCTTTCGTCTTAATTACATATCCCAGTCGTTCCGCGTTCTTTTCAATTCCGATAAGGTTTAGTGATGAGGAGATATGCGCAGGAGTAACAGTGTAAGTTCTTTTACCACGGTCACGACCGCAGAGCTCTTCAATTATTAATTGTTTTGTTTCCAGTTGATTTGTATCAATTCTTTTTGTTCCGCAAGAGGGACACTCTTCTTGTCTAAATACTGAAATCTTTTCTAATGACAGATCGTTAAGATCTACATACATGAGTTTATTTTCTAGTGTTGGTTTTTCTCCAAGAATTATCTTAACTGCCTCTGAAACCTGAATTCCACCGACCAGATACAGTATTGATGGATGAACCCCTTCGGTACTACATGTTGGCATATCATCCTCCGCCAATGCAGGAAAGATGCATCTAAGACACGCTGTTTTATTTGGAATTATGGTACTTACCGAACCCAACATGCCTAAGGCTCCAGCGTAGATCAGAGGTATGTTCAGTTTAATGCACGCATCATTTAGTGCATATCTTGCATCGATACTATCTAATGCATCCACAACAATATCATAACCATCAATTATGCTTTCTGCAGTATATTTGGTAACAGAATTTGGAAGAGCTTCAATCTCTACACTCGAATTGATTTTTGCAAGTCTTTCTTTTGCAGCTTCAACCTTTACCTTACCTAAATCATTTTCTGTATAAAGATGCTGTCTGTGCAGGTTGGAAATTTCAATGATATCTCTGTCTACTATCTTTAGTTTTCCAACGCCCATTGCAGTCAGTTGTGTAACCACAGGATTACCGATACCTCCGACTCCAACGACGCATATTTTTGCTTTCCTAAGTTTTTCCAATCCTACGAATCCTATTTCTTCTAGCATTATCTGCCTAGAGTATCGTTGTAAATCCTCGTTCTTTAATTCAGAACCTCCTGCAACTGCTGGAAGAATATAAATGGAATCACCACTGTTAAGTTTAGTTGCCATACCGTCGTTACTAAACCGCATATTTTTACCGTTAATGTAAATGTTAATTAAAGATCGTGGTTTTCCATTCAAATCCAAGACTTTACGTTTGAAATCTTCTCCCAGTTGTTCCGTTATTTTGATAAATGCGTCCTGCAAATCTGTGGCGTCTAATGGAATCTTCTTTTCTCCTGTACCCTTCGTAAGAACAGATGGAATTATAAATTCAATATTTGTCATTTTTTACTCATTATCTCCTATGTGATCATTGCCGACACAGTTTGTACATCTGGTTTGACTATGTCAAGTTTGGGCAATGCACTCATAATTGCTTCTGTAGACTTTAATCCATTACCAGTAACATAACATACTACTTTTTCATCTCGTTCTATAAATCCATCATCAACCAGTTTCTTCAGAACAGCAATAGAGACACCACCTGCAGGTTCAGTAAAAATACCTTCAGTTTTAGCCAGTGTGAGGATTCCTTCTACAATTTCGTTATCGTTGGCCTCTTCGGCAATACCGCCGTATTGTTTCAATCTTCTCAACACATAAACGCCGTCACCAGGATCCCCAATTGCTAAACTTTTTGCTATGGTATCCGGTCTCTCTACAGGAACAATTTCTCCAGTTTTATTCTTAAAAGCATCAACTATTGGAGCACAGCCGTGTGGTTGTGCAGCTGTAACTTTGAGATGTGAAACGTCATCAATGAGTCCTAATTCGTGTAACTCTTCAAATCCTTTGCAAATTGCATTTAACATAGCACCACTACCAACTGGTATGATCAGATGATCCGGAACTTGCCAGTTCAGTTGTTCTGCTACTTCAAATGCCAAAGTTTTTGAACCCTCCACATAGTAAGGTCTCATATTAATATTAACAATCCCTATGCCCTTTGAATCACCTATAATTGATGCAACCCTGTTGGCATCGTCATATGTTCCATCAACTGCAACGAATTTAGCACCATAGGATAATGCCTGAGCTATCTTTACTTTTTCGATATCTGATGGTGCAAAAATATAGCACGGTAAATGTGCTTTAGCAGCATGCGCAGCTGTTGCCGAAGCTAGGTTTCCAGTTGATGCACATCCTACTGCATTGAGCTTGATTTCTCTGGATCTTGAAATTGCCACACCTGCAGGTCTGTCCTTGAAGGAAAAAGTTGGATTTACAGAATCGTTTTTTATGAACAAATTCTTAAGATTTCCCATATGTGTCCCAAGCTCCTCAGCATGTTGTAGGGGGGTGAATCCAGCATGAATATTTACGATACAATTCTTATCAGCAATTGGTAAGAGCTCAAAGTAGCGCCAATAGGTTTTGTCTTGTCTAGATGCGAATGTGTCTTTGCTTAAATCTGCGGGGACATTATAAATAACATCGAGAGGACCAAAGCACTCCTCACATATGTACTTGAATACGGGAGTATATTCAGCACCACATTCCCTACATTTTAGAAATCGAATCGAACCCAATGTATACTCAACTAACAACGATTTGTGTAGTAATAAATTTCACTAATAGTAATTTTAGTATTACTTAATTTTTTAATCACAAAATTTTATAATTAATAAATATGATTCAGATCAAAAATCACAATAATTCATAATTCAGCATAATTTTTACAAGTTTGTGGAAAATAACTTGTCAAATTTTATCAGGGATACAGTCTATTGTGAAAACAAGTTCTATTTCCCGTATGACATGCAGGGTTTTTGGAGTCTACCAAATAGATGACAGAGTCGTGATCACAATCGACCAAAATATCTTTGACTTCTTGAACATTTCCAGACTCTTCTCCCTTCATCCAAAGTTTACTACGAGAAACGCTCCAGAACCAGGCATTCCCTGTTTTAACTGTATTTTCTATTGCAATTCTATTGGCATACGCGAGCATCAAAATATCTTTACTCTTAATATCCTGTACTACCACCGGTATGAGCCCATCCCGCTTTACAAAATCTAATTTATCAATGAATTCATCTTGAATCTTGACTAGCATTTGATCTTAACCCAACGAGAGATTTACTTTGGTACTGAATATAAGTCTAGTACTCAATAGGATTCAGTTGTCATCCTGGTTGTTCTATGTGTCATTTCAAATCATTTAAAATCAAACAAAGTATTATTTCTGAGGATTAAAAAAAAGCCGTAGCAATACTTGGTAAAGTTACTCTGGCTATTAATTGACTTGTATTGGTTGAAATCTATAGATACATAGAATTAATTTGAATTAGTACTTTGGCCAGCATCAAAAACTAATAATAGAGTCTAGAATTTTCCATGTAATTGAATTTGTCTTCAGATGTGATTATTGCCTTATGGCATTTTTCGCAGAGAAAGTATTCAGTACCTGCAGATAGTTCCTTTCCACAAACGCTGCAAAATTTCTTCAATATTCTGACATTCAAAAAACTAATCTATAAAGTATCCGCCTTTCAGCAACATATTCAATGTATTTGATAGTATGAGGTTAGCCTTACCTTACCTTATCTTATCTAGTCAAAATTTCATATCGAATAAAAAGTCTGGAACTAAAAAAAATCAGATTTCAATTTTTGTCTTCCCTTAGCTTGTCAATCTTCATTTTAATAAGATCAAAGCCTTGTTGCCAAAATGAGGCTTTAGTGATATCAAACCCAGAATCCTTGAGCAAAGTTTCTGGTTTTTCAGATCCTCCAGCAGATAATATCTTGATGTACTTTGAAATAAAGGATTTGCCTTCTTCTCTAAACTGCTGATACAGCGAAAGGACAAGTAAGTTTCCAAACGAATACGCATAGCAATAGAAAGGGGTGTGGTAAAAATGTGGAATATAGAGCCATTCCCACTTAAAATCTTCTGAGATACGTACTGAATCTCCAAATTGGATCTTCAAGTTTTTCATATACAAATCAGAGATATCATCAATAGTAACACCCTTTTCCACTATTTCATTATGTACCTCTTTTTCAAAAATTGTAAAAAATGCCTGTCGCATTACTGTTGCATAAATATCATCAATTTGCTCTGCTAAGAAAATCTTTTTCTTCTGCCTATTAAGCTTCTTGTATATTTCTTCATTAAGAAGCATCTCTCCAAAAACTGAGGCAGTTTCTGCCAATGGGAGAGGTGCGTGGGATACTAGGATTGGTTTATCGGAAGCAAACATGCTATGTATCGCATGTCCAAATTCATGAGCCATTGTTGAAACATCTCTCATCATTCCATCAAAATTTAAGAGTACGTAAGGAGTCCTTTTAGGAGAAACAGTATAACAAAACGCACCTCCAGTTTTTCCATTCCTGATTTCAGAATCAATATGTTTTTCTTTAAACAGGCTCTCTGTGAACTGGCCAAATCTGGGTTCAAAATTATGAAAAGTATCCAACACCAATCTAGTAGCATTCTTAAACGTAATTCTGGGTATATTCTTACTTGAAATGGGCGCATAGAGATCATAGCGTCTTAATTTCCTCATACCAATCAGTGATGCTTTTTCAATAAAATAGTCATGAAACAAGTGAGCATTTTCTTTACAAACTGATAAAAGAGTCTCTACGGTAGTATCATCTATATTATTATAAATATTTCTAACTGAAATAGGAGATCTAAATCCTCTAATGGAAATATTTTCATCTCGCCATTGAGTAACCAAGTTTTGGTAAATTTCTCCCAGTACCCCGCTATTTTTCTCGTAAGTTTTGAATAACGCCTTGTATGCAGTTTCCCTTTCGTATGCCTTTGAGCTCCTTACCAAGGAAAGCAGTTTTTCTTTATTTTTGAAAATCTTGATTTTCTTGGTTTTTCCATGCTTTTTGATAACTGTGAATTCAAAATTGTTTGTCATCCTATCATATATTTTTACTAGGGCACCTGGACCTGTCACCTCCAAAGTATTGATAATTTTTTCTTCAGACTCATTAAGTGAATATTTTGCAACTAATCTTTTATGTTTCAGATACTCACTATATACTAAGGGTAGACCGTCAATTAGTCTTTGAGCATTGTTATCATCGAGCTCCTTCTTGAACCATAAATCAAAAAATAATACTTGGTTACTAATTTGAGAACTCAATTTTTCAGTTTCAAGAACAAGGGCTGCAGCCTCGTTGGATGAAGTATCAGCGGCGTATTTTAGCTGGGCAAAACTATTCACCGTGCTAATAGCTTCCATTATATTCTCAATCTTGTGAACTAGTACTTCAAAACTTGAGGAATCCAGATCTGCTCTTAGCATTTGTCGACTAGCCTCAAAATCCCTGACATCTTTTTTGATATCATTAACCAAATTTGCAAAGGCACTTGTTGACTTATCGTCTACCAAATCACAGAGATCCCATTTTCCTAATTTAATATTTGAAAGATTTAGCATGATTACTTTTCATCACTAATTTGTAATTCGTCTTTAATATCTTACTAATTATGCACGTCGGAATCTATGTAATCTGCACAAAGGCTCATGAGTATGAAAATATAGTGATTATAGTTAGCTTAGAATATAGTTATATAACACGAATACGCCATATACGATGCCGTAATGGTTTTCAACATAGGCATAACGGTGAAGGCTGACAATATTCAGTGCTCTGGTGTTATATGAACACCAAAACTGATTAAGAAATGCCATCCTTTCTATGTTGAATGATTTTGGGTCTATGACTTGTTATTTATTTTTCAGATATTCCTTTTTCATTTCTTTGACCCAAGCATTCTTCTTTGAATATAACCCCTTTGTAGACCTTTTTTTACACTCGGATAAGACATAAGCCCCTATTATAGGGAAGCAAATTGAAGAATCTCCGTAAACTATTACATTATTTTTATGAGAGGTTTTTATTTTGCCCCAGCTTTTTCCTTCCTGTATAGTTGCACCAGACAAACCACCTGTATCAGGTCTCGCATCAGTAATTTGTATTACATAATCATGTCCGCCATCCTTTAACTTCAATATCTGATATAGTGCAGGTCCTGTTTGTTGGAAGAAATTTTTTGGAACTCCTCCTCCTAATTCTATACCGCCAGAAACTTTACTCTTCCACAGTATCGCAGTTGATTCAGCAATATCCATCATCACATTAGGAAACTTAGTAACGTCTTCAAATAATAGAGGTAACATGTTGAGTCCTATGGAAGAATCACTTATCGCAGGAATGAAGACTGGTATGTCATTTTTGTATGCAGAAGCAAGAAAAGATTTTTCTGGGTTTGTTGAATTTTCATAAGTTGCTTTACCAAGACTATGAGACATATCTGCAGTTGAATACGATTCAGAATAGTTCTTTTCTATTTTCTTTATTTCTCTTTGAACAATAATGTCTTGTGCCTGTAAAGTGCCTATTTCTTTTATGTAAACATCATAAATCCGTACTATTTGCTTTGAAAAAAGTACATCATCGTCAACCTGAAAATGACCCTGCCTTACTGGTAAATCGTAGGCAAAATGTAAGTCATGGTAAACGTTGGCCCCAGTCGTAACTATCCAATCTATGAATCCATTTTCGATAAGTGTCTTGATTGCATTTCCCATTCCTATTGGAGTCATCGCTCCTGCAAGAGTTAAGCAGATAGTACATCCGTCATCAATCATTTGTTTCATTATATTTGCTGCTTCGAATAGTCGTCTTGCATTGTAACCTGTTGATCCGAAAAAATCAACCAACTGCGATATTGTCATATCCTTTGAAATCAGTGGAGGTTCTATTTTTTTCCCTGTAAATGAATGTGCGTCGTTCATCTATTAGCATGCAGAAAAGGTATTAAAAATTTTATCTGAAGGATTATTTGTCGTCCTACAGAAGTTGTTATTTCATAAAAATTATTAGAATTTTCTTTACCCACGTTTGTTGAAATTGTTAAAGAGACTGGTACCATAGTCGTTTGCCACTCTCTTTTCTTCATACGAGCTGCATTCTATGCATTTCACGCCGTTGTTTATCTTAACCGTATCACCGCCACAGTTCAGACATAACGAATACAAAAGACCAAAATTGGTTCCATCTACCGTGATATGAATAGAAGAGTTCATCAAACTGGTAATCTGACCCCGGATAATGTCGCCAAACCTATAGGTCGACCTAGGTTTCCTATTATATCGATCTCGATTCCATCCCCCTTTATTATTTCCCGATCTTGCTGAGGCAATGGCAGATAATCCTGAGGTGTAAGGTTTGTTATTAACTAAAAATAACTTGACCGATATCATAGATCCGAACAACATTTCGACAAATCCTATAACGACATCTCCAATTTTGGGCAATTCCTGCTGGTTAATTGGATCAATCTTGATGGTTCTTCTCTTAAAATCATATTCCTTTTTTCCTAATACACTTGATCTGATAGTACCATCAAGAGTGAAAGTATTATTGCCTGCCTCAAATTCTTCAATTTCTGCTATATATTCACCTGGAAAGATCATTCCAGATGTCTTCTTACTCATACTGGGTCAATGAAATCAGATGTATTATAATTGTTACATGATAATGTGGTGAGTTTATGGCTAAATACGTCTTTAATATTATCTTCTACCCTTTGCTGAAACCAAATGCAAACCCCGCTGCAAAACCTCCCGTTAATGGAATACCAGAATTGGATATGGCATCGAGAATTTGATCACTTATACCAGGCAAAAATGGAGCGCTAAGATCAAACCCGCTAAAATTAGTCATGCCATTTCCTAAAGCGGTTTCTAGCTTTGACCAATTTAGTGCGACAAGACCATTGTATTGCAAATAATACAAAAGACCCACCAATAATCCAGCCACAATTATGATTATTTTTAATATTTTTTTTATCGCATATCCCATAAGGAAGCCCAAAAATCCCCCTATTCCCACAGAGGTAGCTAACCCACCTATTCCAATAGAGGTAGCTAAGGAGCTCAAATCAAGAAACATCGATACGGATTATCCTAGAACCTTGAATATATGCAGTATAGACATTTTTAATGGGATCTTTTGACTGGATATTGTTATGGTTTTTTTAATGCAAACAAAATTGCATCGATATCTTAGATTACATTGACTTTGCAGTTATTGACGGGAAAATTGTGAAAAACAATAGTTTTACAAATTATGCAAATACTGAATCAAACAATCTATTAATAGCTTGATATAGAATATCAAGTTATATAGTGCCTTTTATTTAATTGTGTTGATGGAGCTCAAAGAAAAAATAGCAATTGAGCCACGTCTTTATAGATTGATAGAGTCCTCTGGAAACAACGCTCAAACTATTACTAATTATGTCAACTCTGTGAGAAATGAAATAAGTGTATCCTATAGTTACGAAAGAAATAACATTAAAACATTGACTGATCTGTCAAGGTTTCATTCTAATAAGAAATTTAAGGAAATGCAAAAGCAAGACATTCATTCATATCTGAATTCCAAAAGGAAAAGTGATATTGAAGACTCGTTACACGGTTGGATAGCAACATATAATCTCTATCTAATAATATTGGCTCGATTTTTCAAATGGCTCTATTACCCTAATTTACCACCAAAGCAACGACCTAAACCTTCACCCGTTGAAATCCAAAAATTACGGAGAAAAGAAATCTCAATTTATAAGCCAAGTGATGTATGGTCTCAGGAAGACGATCTTTTATTTCTAAAATATTGCTCCTCTAAAAGAAACAGGTGTTATCATGCAATATCTAGAGATAGTTCTTGCCGACCTCATGAACTCTTGAAGTTGAAAATAAAGGATGTAGTTTTCAAAATGGCTGAAGATAGACAATACGCTGAAGTGTTGGTTAATGGAAAAACAGGGCAACGTCATATACCCCTAATCAATTCAATCCCTTACCTGAAAGATTGGCTTGATGATCATCCTCAGTCAGCAAATGCAAATGCAATTCTAATCTGTGGGTTCGGTAAATCATTAGGTAAGTCGCTTAGGACCGAATCGATAAATCATACATATGCCAAGTATAAAGATGAGATATTTCCCAGATTACTAGAGAATCCAAATGTTCCTCCAGATGATAAGGAAAAGATTAGAGAGTTATTAAAAAAGCCGTGGAATCCATATATTAGGAGACACTCAGCACTAACGGAGAAATCTAAGATATTAAAAGAAAGCGTACTTAGGCAATATGCAGGTTGGTCTCCTAATTCTAACATGCATCAAAAATATTTACATTATTTTGGTAATGAATCTTCAGTCTCCATTTTGGAAGCCTATGGCATAGTACAAGACGGTAGGAAAGAAATTGATAAGATGAAACCAAAACAATGCCCTAATTGCCAAGAACCTAATAAGATAGAATCTAAATTTTGTGTCAAATGTAGAATGATTCTCAGTTATGACGCTTACATTAAAAGTTTAGGTACAACGGATATACAAGACAACGAGAAGCTCAAAATTTTAGAAAAAGAAGTTGCGGGCATTCGGAAAGAATTAGCTACTTTAGTGGCAGCAAAAAAATCCAAAAATAAATAAACTGGAGAAGGCAACCCGAATCTATAGGTTATTACGGTAAATCGACAACTGCCTCGGCTAGTTAGATTTAAACATATCGCGCAAAAAGTGAAATCAAAATTTACTTAATGATTGAAACTTAATGATGTATTTATAATTTAAACTTTTGCAAATTACGTTACCGTTGCACGGGATTAATGATATATGTACCATATAAACTATATTTTTTTTTCTGAACTACTACTTTAAGTACTAAATCTACTTTTTAGTTAGTAATGACTAGAGTTACCAATAGCAAGAATAACCATGATCTCAATAGTGTTGAAAGTAACGGTCTTACCAAAAGCATCGAAGAGTCAAGAATAAAGAGTATCTATACTGATATTTGTTTAATAAAAGATCTATTGTCGATATTGAGGAAAGATTTTGACTTACCGGAGGATAAGAAAAATGGAAACTGATATTGATCAGAGACAAAAGCTGGAACAAGTCATAACGGAAGTAAAAGTGGAATTACAAAACATGTTTATTAAAAAAAAGACTCTGATTATAAAATTGGGACAAGCATATGAAAAAGTTGAGAAGAAAGAAGATATTTGTTTAAAAATCAAGAACGCATTGAAAAATGAGATTGCAAAAGATTTAATTTCATCGAAAGTTATTGAGCGATATTGTCTTCCAGAATGGAAGAAGAAAAGAAGACCCGAAAGAGCAATGCTAGAAAAAGACAAAACGTCGCTTTCAGAGATTAAGCAGACATTAAGCCCGATTGTAATTGACTATAAGGGAAAAGTTGTGGAAGACAATAATGCTAACTGGAGTGATGAAGGACTATCTAATCAAAATCAAGTTCTTGAAGAAGTCGACCTGGAAGAATTAGAACAATCTAGGAGGAGAAATAATAATTGCATGTCATTTGACCTATACTTTCAATATAATGAGATGCAGAATCACATGGCACGAGAATTTAAGGAGCACAAAGGTACAAAACCAATTTGTATTCATGTTACGATAGACATAACGACCGGAAAAATAGTTGCAACTTCTTTGAACGAAGAAACCGATCATGTTTGATAACAGCACAAATGTTGAATTCTCCTGGCAATAAAACTTGGGCAGCATAATTAATTAATTTATTTATAAATTTATTTTTTCAATCACACAGTGTTTCATTGTAAACTTTTCTTTTACTCAAAACAATAGGTGACTAGTTGATGACCTGAGATAGCAAGAACATGATCCGATCATGATGATATGATATGATGATAAATATAATGCACTCACGACTACACCGTTGCATCCATGCAATGGTGTTCGTAAGATTATATTTAGAATTAGTATTTATATATTAGCTGTTATTTTAAAAAAAAGTAAATTGAGCTAATTATAATTAATTATAAATAAATATTATTTTTTTTCGAATGTTTCTTTCTCAAGTAACATACTTTTAATTGGTAATGCTTCATATTAAGGGAATTCGTAATCTATCAAATGGCAAGACCTGGAAGACCTAGAAACGAATATTCCGAACCTACGACCTCTATATCAGTAACGCGTTCGTTACGGGATTTCATAGATAGGCTTCAGAGAACGGGAGAAACAGTTGATGAAACCATAAGGAGAATGCTGAGCGAAGCCGCAAGAATACATCGTGACAAGGATGCAACAAATAGGATAATAAATTCATATTTCCATCACTGGAAGGAAATATACGAACGGAATAATAGTTCTCACCAATGGGAACTTAAATCCTCAAACAGAGCCAAAATATGGAAATGGTATATCAATGAACTTCAAACTTCGGCTTATCAGGATATTCCTGAACACGCTTTTTCATTTAAAGAAAAGACTTCCATTAGTGAAGAAGAAATCAACAAAACCATACGTCAACTGTACGACCACATTGGAGATACAATGGGAGAAGAGAACTTTCCGGTAATGTCCTCAATAAATGAAGGCATTGACGAGCCGGATTGGGTTACCAAAGACGAAATTTATTGTTTTTTATATCATTACACCAAATCCAAAGAGTTTTTTGTTCTCGAGAGGGAAGACAGTTTT
Organism: Nitrososphaeraceae archaeon; assembly: GCA_035250685.1. Taxonomy (GTDB): domain Archaea; phylum Thermoproteota; class Nitrososphaeria; order Nitrososphaerales; family Nitrososphaeraceae; genus TA-21. Next base: position 26,539 of record DATFEX010000072.1, read on the forward strand.
CTAGCGAAAGTTGACTTGTTTTCCATGAGGAAGAAAAATATGGGTCCTCTTTACAAGTTTTAGAAAATAGAAGTCGAATTATTCATATATTCTAATTTCATTAATTCTTATATATATAGAGCAAATATCGATTTCGTGAATGTACTTAATTGGTCAGAAAAATTCGTCTGTTGTCCCCTGTGCAAGTTTGGCTCGGCAATTATAAAATATACAAAAACAGATCATCTGATGTTGAGGTGCGATGATTGCATGTTACTTTTGTTTGCTAATTCATCGCATTCTCAGAACGCTCTCCTAAGAATATGTAAAATTGAAGGTGCAGTACTCGTAGATCAAGATTTAGAAAATTTCTGGTGAATTATTTAATAATCATGAGATGACTGAATTGCTTTGCTAGTAGCGTTTTGGAGATAAAAGTAGTTTAGAAAAGATATGTCGGCTTTAGTACAAATCTCTAAAAATAAATGACTCACGAGCTTTGGGAAAAAGTATCTATCAAATATAAAAGAAGAGGATACACTTTGCTAATAATAAAAAATTCTTAGCTACAGATTGTGGAGCTCCATACACAGATTCTCCTGAGTAAATGCAAGTACTTTAATGGTTGCTTTAGTATCTCCGAAGATCCATTTCTCTTCTCTGATCTCTAATACAGATTTTGATTCTAAACTTTTAATTACATCTTGTATTTCTTTCTCATTTGCAAAATTACCATTTTCCACTAAACGTGCACTTAGCTCATCGTAGAATGCCGAATTTCCTGTATGAAGGTCTGACATGGTAAAAAATGTCCACCTACAAACTACCATTTCCTTTTCCGAAAGTTCAGGATACCATGACTGAAGTTTTTCTTCAATTTTCGTAATCGAATTTAACGCATCAGATTTTAGCACTGCAGCAAGACTTTCCAATTTTTCTGCATTCAATTGTTCTTTTGGATTTTCATCATTTCCCATTATAATTCTCCAATAATAATAAGTTAGTAAAAGATATATAAAGTTTGTTACTTGTCGGAGAACATAATTGATACCAGTACTAGAAACCCCCAAGTGTAGTGTACTCATTTCATTCTCATTTTATTGAATATTAGGATGTTCCTTCATAAAGTAATTCGTTATCGGAGCAGATATTAAAACATAGTCCATATACTATAATGCATTTACATATGTTCCTAATTAATAAGAAATTAACTTAAAACCTAAAGTGAGTTTGAATTTGTTTATAATAAGTGCATTTTGATACTCTATTGTTACCTGTTTGTTATATTTGATTTATTGTTTCTCATTAGGTTTTGAAGTACATTATCACAAATGCGATGACCTTACTGCAACCTAATAGTTTATCAAAACATATAATAATTTACGGTATATCTGTATGCTAATAATCAAGCAATATTGTTTCTAAAAACAGAAATGTCACTGGTAAAAAACATCATCTTCGAATTCAAATGACCTGAAAAAGTAAACAGAAATAATCTGCTCGTACTTTCTCTCGGACAAAAGTATGCATAGGTAAAAATTTTAAAATTTTCACGATGCCTCATAAAGCTTTTTACATAGATTATCCTGAATAAATGCAAGTACTTTTACAGACACTTTATTATCTCCGAATATCCATTCCTCTTCTCTGAATTCTAATACTGATTTTGTTATCAAACTTTTTACTACATCTTCTATTTCTTGCTCATTTCTAAAATTTTTATCTTCTAATAAATATGCAATTAGCTCGATATACTCTGCCGAATTTGCTTGACCAAGACTTGACATTATCGAAAATGTTAACTTACAAACCTCCATTTCCTTTTCAGAAAGCTCAGGATACCAAGATTGAGTATTTCATCAATTAACTTAGTGTGTGGATTTTGTAGTTTTTTATTATTACTCATTATGATACTACAACAGATATATTAATTTAAATGTTTGTTCTTGCTTAAAGAACATAATAGTTCTAACATTCTAGTAACTCGTAATCTATAGCATCCTGATTTTACTGAATGCTTAATTAGTTTCTTCAAAAATGGAACTAGTTTACCCAGAAGATACTTGAATTCGGAGTCCAAACTTTATTCTGTATTCGCATAAGTTGCTATTTTATTTTAAGTCAAATCTGAATTGAGGAAATAGTATATGGTCGTTGTAGGAACCAAGATAAATTTGCCTATTCTCTCAGGCTTAAATTTGAAATTAATGTAACAGAGGTGCTTACATTAATACGGTAACAAACAACCACAAAGATCAGCACTAGGAAGTAAATTTCAATTTGGAATTACCCTATAAATAGTGGCTCCATCGTTTTCTGCCGTTAATATATACAAATACCCATCAAATCCTACATCCATATCAGTAATTTTTCCAAATCCACTTGCGAATGTTACATCACTTAATTCGCCAAAATTGTCGGCTATTTTGTCATCCAGAGGAGCAATTAATTGCAACTCAGTTCTTTTATTATTCAAATCAAAATTGTAAATTCTACCAGTATTTGCATCCCCTACAAATATATCATTCTTATATTTAGTACCAAATTTGTCTGAGTTTAGAAACTTAAGTGCTGTTGGAGCAACTGGAGGAATCCATGCAAATTCTGGAGTGCTGTACTTGCCTTTACCATCGAAGTCAACTAAGCCTTTTGGATTTAACAATAGTTCTCCCATTTTGTCAAAATTTGGCTTCCAAATACCTTGAACGGTAGCCCATCCACTATTAAATCCTGGTTGGACAAGATTAAGCTCATCTCCAAAATGTGGACCGTTTTCTGAATTCCACAAATTACCTGTTATTGGATCCCAATCCATACCAAAACTGTTGCGTATACCATAAGCGTAATACAAATTTAATGGATACCTGTCTCCGAGTATTCCAGCCCCTACTGATTGCCCTTCTTGTGTTATCCTCAATATACCGCTTCGACCATCCGGAACCGTTCCATTTTGGTAGTTCTGTGCCATAGTTATGTGTTCTTCTTTAAATGTTCCATCAAGGTCACCTACGGATACATATAGATTATTATCAGGACCAATTTCTATAACACCGCCCATATGACGGGGACCTGGGATAGCTGGTAAGTCAAGAATAAGCTTTGGATTTATCAGTTTGTTGTTAACAAGTTCATATCTATATACTCTATTCCCAAAAGGCTCAATATTCTTTGAAGTATCTTCTATATCCTGATTCTTAGATTCAGTAAAATAGAGAAATACATTTGGATTTGAAGTATCCTTATTGGACACCGCTATTCCTAACAAGCCTCTATAACCATCCGTTGCGACCTTAACATCTATGAGAGGTTCTGACAAAATATTGTCGGTTATTCTGAACACTTTACCTCTATCTCTATCTAAAATCAATATATCATTAAGACCTGCAAATGTCATCGTAGCAGGTTTAAATGATCCTGCGAAAATTTTGTAATCTTGAATCAAAATGTCAAGAGGTAGAAAAAAATCAAAATTTGCACATTGTTCTAGAGATTGATCGCAATTGTTGTACCCTAATTCCAAAGTAGATACAGTACTATTCGCAATTTGTTTATCTGTAATCTCACTGTCAACTAGGTATACCCTAACGATTTCAGGAGCAAGATTAGTGCCACATTGATCATTACTATCACATTCTAATCTTAAAGACGAGCCATTTACTGTCTCAGATAATATCATGTCCTGAATAGGTCTGGAATCGTTATTTCTCATGATCACTGGTTCATCTCCGTAGTCAATCGAGAAGTTAGGATTTAATCTATAATTCCTATTGTCTGAAGTGATTATTGCATTTGGTATTATATCAAACGGAACGGGATCAAATTTAATAGCATTGAGATAGTTCAATTCAAAACTTATCGTGCCTATAATCAAAAACAATGTAGACATCAGCAATATAATAGTAAAAGTTCTTACTCTCATCTCTACTTAGCAATAGGTAATTAGATAATAGATAAATAAATTTTCAAATAACAATACCAGATTCAAGATCTATTTTTACCATATCGGATTTGAACATCTATTAACCAATTAACGTCATCTGATGATCTTGTCAACTTTGCAATATTAATAGCATCTCTAATATCTCTAGACTCTAGATTATTCCAAACTGCGTACGCAATTTTTTGTGAAATAATTACATCTAATTTGTATCTTTTCTTCAGTAACGTCCTGACAATTTCTACAAATTCTTCATAAGTGTACTCATCCAAGTGCAATTCCATGAATCTTGACCTTAAGGGTGCTGATAATCTTTCAGCAACATTGCTGGTAGCAAATACCCACAATTTCATTTTTTTCCGTCTAGTTTTCTTTACTTTAGTTTCAGAGATCAGACCTGTTTCCATGACATTCAACAGAGTTGCTTGATCATTCTTTTTCATTTTATCAATTTCATCTATAAGTAAATATTTGGTATTATTTTTGAAAAGATGATCAGTCATACCGGCACCTGATGCACCAACAGCATCAATAAAATAAGTATCATCCAAACCTTCCAACATTTCTAATAAAAATATTGTTTTGGAAGATGATGGTGGACCAGTTAGAAGTATGCTTACAGGTTCTTTTGAAACTATAGATTTCAGTAATAGTTTCTTTATGTCTGCATACCCCACTACATTAGAGAAGAATTTTTCTTCAGGGGTTATTTTTTCTTCGCTACTACCAAGCACTCCATCAAATTTTTTAAAAAGATTCTTGAACACTAAACTCAGTTTATTTAAGACCATAGTCTATTAAGGGTCTGTGGAGAGTGCATACGGTAATTTGTTTTATAACTATGGTCCAGAACTATGTATATCCATAAATAAATCCGCCATTATATTTTGTCGTTGAGCGGATACGGGGCAGAAAATGTAATAGACAACAAGAAAAGATTATTGCGAGACGTATTATTGACCACATTGCCAAGTGCCGAATCTGCAAGTTTTGTTCTAAGTTATTTCTTCATATCAGGGTTTGGTGCAATCATTGATTCCCTTAAAGACCTGAAAAAGCTCAGGTTGTTGATTTCTAATTCGACAAATCAAAATACAGCAGAAGCTCTGGTTGAAGGTTTTAGAACAATAAGGCAGGCGAAAAAGGAATTAGAAAAAGAGCAATTCGTAAATCAAAAAAAAGTGAAAGAAGTAACATTATCGGCAAATAAAAATTTCTCAAAATCTTTGGAACAAATGGAACAAACAACTAGTGATGATCACGTAGTTAAAGAACTCATTGAAATGATGAAAAAAGGAAAGGTGGAAGTTAGAGTATATCCAAAAGAAAAGCTGCACGCTAAAGCTTATCTATTCGAAAGTAACAAAGATGAGAGGGAAAGGTACGGTACAAAAGGTATCGGGATAGTTGGTTCTAGCAATCCTTCCTTAGATGGTTTGGAACACAACTCTGAATTAAATTTGAGAACGGTTCATGGTGCTGATTATGATCATCTGGTTGATTGGTTTGAAGAACTGTGGAGGGAGGGAATTGAATATACAGAAGACTTTGAAATAATTTTAGAAAACTCTTGGGCAGGAAACATACGAACACCATATGAGGTCTATGTAAAAGCAATGTACCATGAAGTAAAGGATAGGTTAGAAGGTGGACATGACATTGATCCGGTGTGGGGAACTACATTTCCAGAGTTGTTTCCTTTTCAAAGTAAAGCAGTAGATCAGGCACTAACTATGTTCGATCTCTATGGTGGCTTGATTATAGGTGATGTTGTAGGATTGGGAAAAACATACATAGGTATAGCATTACTTAAATATTTGCAGCTGCATGGTTACAGACCATTAATTATGTGTCCTCCTCATCTTCTTGATATGTGGGATAAGTTTTGTGTATTATATGAGGTAGATGCCAAGCTCCTCTCAAGGGGAAAGTTATCCAGAGAGGATTTTGAACTCTATCAGGACTATAGATACAAAGATAGAGATCTTATCCTAATAGATGAAAGCCATCATTTTCGAAATTCCGATTCTAGACAATACGAAAATCTTCACACCTTTATGCAGGGAGGGATGCAAAGGCCATACTATTAACGGCAACACCTTATGCCAATTCTGCAGAAGATATTAGAAGTCAGATAATGTTATTTCATTTATCTGCTGAAACAACTATTCCACCAGCGGAAGGATATTTGGAAAAGTTTTTCCTAAAAGTAAGGAAAGGTGAAGCTAATCTCGTTGACCTGTTACGAAATAAGAAGAACTCGCATATATGTATTGAATCAATGGGGAAAGAAAGATGAAAAAGGTAGAAAATATCTGGAAGTTGGTAAAAATACACGGTTGTACTTTCCAAATAGAAAAATGGATACGTTGGGATATAAAATTCAAAACGTCTACCAAAACAACTATAGTATAGTGGACAGGTTATCAGAGTATCAACTAACATTTGCTCGTTACAGTCCCGGACTTTACTTAAAAAAGGAATATCAGAATAAGAACCCATATAGTGAGCTTAAAACAAGTGGACAAAACTTGTAGCTCTTATGAAACATCTTATGCAGCCAAGGAACTAACCAGTATCTTTTCTGATATCGGTCCGGAAGATGTCATAAAGAAACCAGTAGAAAAAGAAACTTTATCAAGGCAGTACGAATGTCACTCGGGAACTAAAATTTTGCAATAATTATGATTAAGCTATGAACATTTATAATAAGCAGAAAAAAACAGTAGATTTTATTAAGAAAGTACGTTAATTAGTTTTAAACTTACCTACTGTTTTGAAGGTTATTTAATGCAGTAGTGAGCGTTATTTTTTATTTCAGTGCCGTTTGCTTACGGTGTTAACGATGTTCACATCTTCACAAGTTTACAAAATGGATATTAAGTTCTTCTCATATCGAAAATTGAAAACGAATTGGCAAAAAGACTTTGGTTAACTATTCTGCTTGCAGTATTGATTTACGGGGTAGGTCATATCTATTTAGGATTCTTCAATAGAGGAATAACCATTTTGATCGTTGGTATAGTCGCTTCGATGGTTGCATCCATATTGATTCCATTTCCTTACAATTCAATAGTAATCATTGGCTATTGGATCTGGCAAATAATAGATGCTTACAAGCATTACAAGAAATTGAATGTAGGGCAAACACAGGTTTCATAATGAAAACATCATTTTAACTTTTTTATAATTATTGTGGATTATAATAACGAATCATCCGCATTCTCATTCCGTGGTGGGCCAACCTATCAACTACGATTCATGGCCCGTCAGTTTGAAATATTTATAAATTTTTTTGTCATGAGAATTTTGTAATAAGTCTAATCTCCATGTTCTTTGGGGCGAGTGTAGGTTTTAATTGTGTTTTCCTATGATCGTGCAAATTAAGATTCCAACGTTCTGATTTCGTTACTACTAACTTGATACAATATACAATCTAAAATTCTTAATTCACTGTCCAATGGATCTATTGTCTTCACTGGACTGCAGTCAAATAAAGAAGAAAAGGATCGGTATATAGACTACTTTCTCTTTTGTGGAGAGTATTTACCTAATGGCATAACTTGTTGTCCTGAATGTAGGAGATTACAGATAGAATGAAAAGGTTAAGAAATAATTTTATCTGAAAAAAGAGTTAGGGTAATGTTGGCCCAAAAACGCTTGTCATCATTAATGGCGGTACAAAAGCAATTGATCTTGGTAATGCACCTGCAAAAAGAGGCAAACCTACTACTGTATTTGTATTGGTATCAATAACAGTAATGCTATCTTCAAAGCCGTTAGTGACGTATATCTTCCCATATATTGAATCTAATGCAATATCGACACAGCACTCCTCACTAATGGGTATCGGCGAGCCTATCACCTGACCGCCATTATTGTCTATTACATATACGTCGTTGGTATTGAAATTGGGAACATACATTCTCTGATGTATTTTATCGAATGTAAGTGCAATAGTGCCATCTCCAACTCTTATTGTCCGGGCCACTGTATTTGTAGTAGTATCAATAACATATATCTCATCGTTAGTGGTAGGAAGAGTACTGGTGACGTACATCATCTTCAGTTTGTCATCAAATGCAATTCCAAAAGCCTCATGACCAACGGGTATTGGTGAACCAACAACAGTGTTAGTATTAGTATCAATAACCATTACGTTTTCGTCGCCGGCATTTACGACATACATTCTGTTATAATAACCATTACGTTTTCGTCGCCGGCATTTACGACATACATCCTGTTATGTATCGAATCAAATGCAATGCCTCTAGGAAAATCGCCAACCAATATGGGTGAGCCAACTACAGTATTTGTTTTAGTATCAATAACGGTTACCTTGTCCTCATGACTATTGGCGATGTATATTCTCTTATGTGCTGAATCGAATGCAATCGCCGCATTAACTCCTTCAATTGGTATTTTTTAACCACTGTATTTGTCTTAATATCAATAACGGATACTCCATCTAGAAAGGTTGCAACATACAATCTCTGATTTACTGTATCGAGCGCCATCACGTGAGGAGAATCGCCAACTACTATATGCGGACCCACAGTATTTGTCTTACTATCAATGACCGATACGGTGTCGCTAGCACCATTGACCACGTACATAGATCCTTCTGGTCCTACAGCGAAAACATTCTGTGTCGAGAATCCAATTATAAATACTGCTCCAACAACAATTAAATTATAAAACTATGCACATAGCAAAATAATTTATGGAATTCAACCTTGCAACTGTAACTTCACGTCTAATATTTGCTGATTCTTTGGGTCTATGGTCAATGCTTTATCTATCCATATGAATGCATCATCCATCTTACCCATATTATAGAGTGCCAATCCTTTATTAGTCAAAGCATCTACATCCTCAGGACTAATCTCTAATGCTTTGTCATACCATGTAATTGCTTCCTGATTCCTACCAAGTCCGGCGAGTGACGCTCCTTTGTTGTTTAAAGCATTAACCTGCTTCGGATAAATCTCCAATACTTTGTCATACCATGTAATTGCTTCATCATAATTACCGAGATTGTGAAGTGCTAGTCCTTTATTGGTTAAAGCATCTACATCTTCAGGATTAATCTCTAATGCCTTATCATACCATGTAATTGTTTCCTCATGTCTGCCAAGATCGTCAAGTGTTACTCCTTTGTTGACTAGAGCGTTTACAAATTTAGGATCAACCTCTAATGCCTTATCATACCATGTAATTGCTTCATCATAATTACCGAGATTGTGAAGTGCTAGTCCTTTATTGGTTAAAGCATCTACATTTTCAGGATCAACCTCTAATGTTTTATCAAACAAGGTAATTGCTTCGTCATACCTACCAAGTTCGCCATGTGCTGCGCCTTTACTGGTTAAAACATATACATTATTGGAGTCTACGTCTAAAGCCTTATCATACCATGTTATTGCTTCATCATACTTACTGAGGTTGTGAAGTGCTAGTCCTTTATTGATTAAAGCATCTACATCTTCAGGATTAATCTCTAATGCTTTATCATACAAGGTAATTGCTTCGTCATACCTACCAAGTTCACCATGTGCTGCGCCTTTATTCGTCAAAGCATATACATTATTGGAGTCTACGTCTAAAGCCTTATCATACCATGTTATTGCTTCATCATATCTGCCAAGATCGTACAACGAATTGCCCTTCTCAAATAATTCAGAAAAGGAACTCGCATTTGTTGCCTCTGCTTCAATATTTTCACTGTGATAGATAGCCGCTAAACTAAATAGAAGTATGATTGTCAACATAATGTACTGTGAAAAGATCTCCATTCTTTTTACTTCAAGTCCATTACCTCATTATTATTGTTTATGTCATGTTTCGTAATATATTTCTGGCCGGCTCGTTAAATTAATCAATGATATCAAATAGCTTATTAATATTTTAATTGATATCGATTATGACGGAATAAAGACTCAAAACAAGTGTGCTCGCCCGGCAAAAATGCTAATATTGATCGCCTAGGAGATTTTTATGAAGGGGAAATTACCTATTAACCATATCATTCGTTCGACGTAGATACACTAATAATCATTCTGGTAACGCATTATGAACGCACCTTCCACGTCTATATAGACTAAATAACATGCTTAGTCGTCTGCAGGGACAATCCATCAAATAGTAAATAATACTTTGATGAACAAAGACCTTAAACACATCAAAAAACTTTGGAAACATTTCTACACGAATAAGAAATCGCATACTATTCATGGAATGATATAATTTACAAATTCAATCCAGCATGTTTATTTGCGGTTCTATTGCTTTGACTAAGGGATCTATTGCCAACGCCTTATCTATCCATCTAAATGCTCCCATTCCCAACGAGCCTATAGACAGTTGGCAACAATCGATCCTTTCCTTCCATAATGAACATGATATTTGTGAGAACCACGGCAAACTGGGTTTATCAACCAAGATATCAGGCTCCTGATTGGGGAGCAGGACTGCAGGATGTAATAAGTAAAGATGGAGATTAACCTGCGATATACTAATTCCATTAAACGTCGCCAAGTATCAGCCAGGTCAACGGGCTCAAACTATTGATGTTGGTACTCGCTACTGGAAAGGGTAACTCAGTATAATGAAGTTTAGAAGCCAATAAAAAACCAAGTATTCGATTACATCAAATGATAGTTAACATCATGAAAATATATGACGATGACACTATGTT
>DATFEX010000073.1:0-27442 GCA_035250685.1 Nitrososphaeraceae archaeon
GGTCTTGTTAATACGATGTATACTCAGAGTCTAACGCTGTTCATACAAATTTTCAATGAGGATTATCAGTTTCACCAATACTGCTTGGGACTTATAGATATAGAAGTGACCCCCCTTACCAGCAAGGTTCAAATCCCACTGGCCCCATAAATTAAGTGGATTCATATAATTGAGATCACTATTTTACTGGATAATGAAAGGAGGTTTAATCTGATGCCAATGAAACTAACTACAACCATTGGTAAAGTTCAGGCAATCCCTAATACAAAGAATATGGAAATAATGCATACGTTTATTGGATGTATGAAAAAGAACGGTTCTTCAGAACAACATCAAAACAACAATCTAAAAGTCGTAATTAGCTTTGCCAATTTTCTTGGAAAACAAAATTCGCTTTATGATATCCAAAAGAAGGAACAGATTTTGGCATTTTTAGATACAAAAATGAAGTCTAGTCAATCCATCTCGTCATGCATCCCGGCCACATAACCCGTCAAATGTCATTACTAAATTTAGTATCGCTTTTGAAATATTGATTTTTCCCATAAACTAATCTTCTTCACATCCTTTTTTCAAAGGCTAGTGCAATTTGTTCAAATCCTATTTTTTTGTAAAAATTATGTGAATCAATTCTATCATTTCTTGACTCGAGTCTTATGCGATAACATTTCTTTCTTTTGGCAATGGATTCACATCTTTGAATTAGTAGTGCCACGATTGCAGTTAGCAGGGTTGAATTGAATATAACTTTCGATGAGTTTCTGGAATTTTTTAGTTTCGTATCTGTCTGCCGGTAAAGGTCTGTCCAATTGTGGTAGAAATTCTATTATACTGTTAATATCAGTCGGTTTTGCATGCCTTAATTTCATTTTGTCTTCTTTCATTTCATATTGAAAGATACAAGGGAGCGTATAAATCAGTTGGACTGTTCTATGCAACCAGTTAATGTTCCTTTTGAGTTGATATTAAACTCTAAAACAACAACCCTAAATATTATTCTGATGAAATAATAGTATGGAATCATCAACTGGGATTACCATAAAAAGACCTCCAGGCATAGTAGCAGGTTTGACTGCTGCCTGGGCAATTTTTGGATTATTCTTGGCCTTGGGTCACGAAATTGGAGGAGAGCCAGGCACGTTGTTCCAAATGGTTGGATTAGCATTTGGAATAGACACATCTTACTCACTATATATCGGATTTCTCCTGTATATGATAACTGCCGTAATTATAGGAATTATTTACAGTGCGATAACAAAGAATATTAAAATATTGTATATCAATTCTTTATTAAAGGCAGTGGGCACGGGTATCTTTGCCGGAATAATAGTCTGGGGAGTTCTATTCTTGCCATTAAACTATTTGATTATGGAGCCAACTTTACAAAAGTTGCTAACAGAATCAGATCCTTCATCTTCACAATATGCAATGGCAAAAAACCTTATCGAACTTTCAGACACCATTTTTTGGGGTTCATTATCGCTACATATAGTATTCGGTGGCGTAATGGGTTTCTGCGCCAGGCTAGCTATAGCTGAGGGTAGCATCATACATGATTGAGTCACTTTAAAGTTTCAACAAAAATTAAACAATATTCAATAATATTTTAAAAATCACTGGACCCACCAGCACTAAATTTACCTCCCTTAATGCGCTCTCTTTGCCATCTTGATCATTTATCCATTTTAAGAAATCCAAGTCTAGCGTATGATTAACTATCATCTTAGTGCCCCTGAGATAGAAGCTAGGAGCCATGCCAGTCTTATTGATGACATCTTGAGGTATGACGTTAGTATCCTGACCTTGTTTTAGAATAATCCAATGTGTAGATGTATTTTTTGTTTTCATTTCTGTCGAATATTAAAGAAACTACTAAAAATGGATCCACCTTTGGAAATACTTTCCTGATGATATTGTCGGCTTCAGTAAATTCTCTAATTACATCGGCAACATTGCTCAATTGCGATTACTCGACAGATACAGAATATAATCCTATAGTCTCAAACTCACAAGATAGAATTTTATTCTGGTAGTCGAAACATTTTGAATTTCGTAGTTTGTCTGTAACTCTCCATTCTTAATTTACACCTTTCTTTGTGTACAATAAGGTTACTGGTTGCAATAAGCATTAACTATATGGTAATGAAGCAGTAATTTTCTTCAAAACTGATACAGTGTCATCCATTTCACCATTGCTTCCTAGAACAAGCAAAGTTTGATTTGCACCACCACTTCCGGTTTCTCGAAGGTCTTTGAAGGTGTATTGGCTTAGAATATTTACTTTATTGACCTCAAGTAATTCTGTATATTCTTTGATATCCTTTGTAGGAACCATAAGTGTTGCCATTATTTCATACGTAGAGTGCAAGCTTGAATTATTATTGGATAGCATTGTGGGATCATGTATTGTTAAAGTTCCTTTCAAAACAAAATTAGGATCTTCACTGTTTGCGTCTTCTTCGTAATAAGAGAACGTTCCATTGTTGTTAAACGTAATAGTAGGACTGATAGAGTTAAATTTTATGGAAGAGTCAAAGATGGTATCCGAATTCTGATCCTCTAATGTTACTTTACGAGTATGTCCTACATCCCCTGAAAACCAGGCGATATGAATGTTCTGTGGAGCAAAGAGATGTTGTGGAACATATGGCTGATTTATTAATCTCTGTTCCTTTGGAAGAAGAGGAGATTCATGCGCCTCGTTAGGAATCAAAATAACAAAATTCCTAACCGCTTTATTAAGAGTCAAAGTTTGAGTATTCAAGATCTGCGAAGCCATATTCTGTTGTCTTGAATTCTGAGCGAAGGAAATACTTGAAGATAAAATCAACCATATGGAAATAAGAAGACCGGCAACTGAAACAACCGAGGAATTCACGATATTATCGACCTATTACTTCTAGATATATCATTTGGTGCAATTGTGTAAATATCAAGTTTACGATTTGTTCATTCATGATCGACGTTTTGCATGAGGTATTACCAATATGACATCCATGCTGGGTAGACGCGATTTTATTACTTTTTCAGTGTTAAGTAAAATCATTTCTACCTCATTCAATGGTTTTATTCCATCCATTTCAACATGGATTTCAGCTCTAGAAATCATACCTGTTTGGCGCAATTTTATGGACCTTACTGTAACATCACCCTCAAACTTTTGTTCCACGAGCGTTTTGATAAAATCTGCACTAACGGGGTTATACCATGCATCGACCAATATCAAAGAGGATTGTTTCAAAGAAACATAGGCCACAGAAAATATGAATCCGGCAATTACCATTCCACCTATTGCATCGGCCTGAAGAAATCCAAACTGTGTTGCCAAAAGCACACTAAAGAAACCCAAAACAGAAGCTGATCCATCCTTTATCGAATTTTTGGCATCTGTTTTTAATGAGAGTAAATTATATTTGTTAGCAATGTGTCGCATTTGAAATGCTCTATGCAATGATATTGCACCTGCTATGGCTAAAACTATCATTGTCGGTATAGGGTGTCCAATTTCATTTGGGTGTATTAACCCTTCATAAGAATGGTACGCTATGAATATTCCTATCACAATCATACCAATGGCAGCTATCATTGCTGCCAAGCTTTCTACTTTATGGTAACCAAATTGGAATTTTCTGTCGGCCGGTCTGCGCGCAAATCGCAATCCGATCAATACTATAAAAGATATCATCGCATCAGACATTGAATCTACACCGTCGGCTGTTGCTACTACACTTCCACTGATGTATCCCATAAGTAATTCGGCAATTCCTATGCTGATCAGTGTTATAACAGAAATCTTGGCGATTCTTTGCCCTGCCCTAAATCCCTCATTTACAAGCATCGCAAAGGAATCCTTATCTGTCGAAGTTCCTGAATTTGACGTTATTGAATTTGAAGGTGCGTTATCAGAAGTTCTTTTATCCAAAGTATGAATTAACTAATAATAGATTGGAATAATTATTAAAGATTTTGAAGTGATAACTAGAAGCTAGGTTTATCCCACAAAGACACTGTTTTTGTGCTCTTACGTCTAATGTGCTTATAAAGCCATATAGAGTATCAAACAGTCTACTTTATATTTGCAATACGCAGATTATCAACCTATAGATGATAGAAATGAGAATGGGTTTTCTAATTATCTCTATTTTAATGACTTTGGTTATGATTCCATCATTTGCCATATCATCATCCTCCCAATCAAATAATACCATGCCAAGTGACTTGCTTTCAACAAATCCATTGTTAAATACTTCAATTTCAGAGGAATCGGATGATGATACCCCAATAGAAAATGAAACATCATTTGCTTCTCTAAGCAGGTCCCTTGCTGAAACTAATCAATCAGACGATGAACAGACAACTCCTCCACCATCTACTGAATCAGAATCAGACGATGAACAGACAACTCCTCCACCATCTACTGAATCAGAATCAGACGGCGAAACTAATGAAGAAGATGACATTCAATGAATTTAGATGCAAGAAAACGAATAGAACTTTTTAATATTATTTTTTCAAACCAAGTTACAATTGTTATCTTATAGCATAAATATTGACATGCTGTAAAATTTGTTCAGACATGCCATATCATTGACTATCTGTTCCAATAACATATTAATTTGATATATCGTAAAAGTTAATAGTTACAAAGAAAAAATAAAGATATGGGAAAATATGAATTACCTTCGTTACCATATAGTTACGATGCATTAGAACCACATATAGACGCGAAAACAATGGAAATACATCACACTAAACATCATCAAACTTATACGGATAAGCTGAATGCAGCTCTTGAAAAATGTCCAGCGGAAATTCAGGGAAAGGACATTGTAGATATTTTATCTAATCTCGATCAAGTGCCGGCGGATCAGAAAGGCGCAATTAATTTTAATGGAGGAGGATTTGACAATCATCGAATATTTTGGCAAAACATGAAATCAAATGGTGGAGGTGAACCAAGCGGCTCTATTGCAGATGCAATTAATGAATCATTTGGAAACTTTACTGCGTTTAAGGAGAAATTCTCATCTACAACAGTACTCATCCAAGGTAGTGGATGGGGATGGCTTGTATTTAATCCTTCGACGAAGAAAGTTGAGTATAAATCAATGCCAAATCAAACAAGTCCACGAACAGAAGGTTTGATACCACTTTTAGGATGTGACGTATGGGAGCACGCCTATTATCTCAAATATCAGAACAAAAGACCTGACTATGTCTCTGCCTGGTGGAATGTAATAAACTGGCAGGATGTATCAGAAAGATTGGATAAAGCTAAAAAATAAAGAATCAATTTTTTGATTTCTTAACTTTTATTTTCTAATTTTTAAAATTGTCTCCTATATGTTTTTGTTATCATAGAAATTTCTGAGTAGTCTCATCTAAAAGTAGTATTATTAATATTTACTTTCGGATTCAAGAAACGTTCTTCAATTAGTATCTACAAATGGTAAGTCATTAGAACTGTTTAATAATAACATTTTCTGAGAGGTATTAAAATCCAGTTATGTTAGCTATTCTTTGTTTTATCTCGCTGGTTGTTGTATAAATGTCATCTATATCGGCCATAGCCTGAACTTTTGAATTTAATTCTGGGTACAATTTGTAAGCTTCGTTTCCTGTGGCTTTCATTGATTGATTGAGCGTTGGTAATGTGTCATTAAATAGAGATTCTGATCTTGAAATGAATCCAATGGCATCTTGGTATTCAATGATTTGTATTATTTGTCCATTCCTAACACCAGACTCGTACTCTGAATTTGCAGCATCAAGTAACCAAGACGCTACTATTAGCGTAAGAGTATTGTTATCTTCCGGAGCAACTAGATCAATCGCTTTATCTAATATCTGATTGACTCCATTAGTCTCCTCCTTAAACTGGGCGAGATCTAAATTATCTGAATTCTCTGACAGCTGACTTAATGAATTAAGCAGCACAGTATTATGGTTACTATCAACAGAGGTAAGTTGTGCCTCAATGGCGTCATAGATTTCTACTATTGGATGCTGAATATGGGCCTGGGTTAATGTGTTGTTTCCATTTTCTTTATTTACTACAGCCTGTTCAAGGTGACCTTTCATTTGTTCAATATTGTACACAAATTCCATTTTGTTATATGTTTGAGCTTCTACTAGACCGATTGACAAAATTTGTAATACAACAAATAGAAAGCCAAAGCAAGAGAGAATTATAGAATTAGATTTTGTAATATTTGAATTAAATTTCAATGATTACTAGTCATTTAGAATCATAGTCTAATTTAAGGTTTATCCAGATTCTCATTTCAGAAAATAGAGATCTTGGAATTAGAAAATTTATAATAATTGTATTACTATGATCTCGTTACCATTTTACATGAATCAAGATTAGTTATTGTATTAGTACCAGCCAAGATACTTCATTTAGAAAAATGATGATTAAGCAATTCTGTTACATTAAGATATAGCTTACAAGTTCCTGAAACTTAGAACGATTGTTAGTTTTCTACTGCTTATACTTAATTCCTATCAGCTTGTAACTACTTCACTATTCTTGCTATTTAATTCCTTTTGGATTGTAAATTGGTCGAGGATTTGGCCACCTTTATTGTCATAGAATGTGCCAGTCAATTTGGAATCAGGATTGCCATTGCTAATGTCTATATTTAGAAAGCCAAATTTGTTGGCGAACTGAGTATCTACAAACGGGGCCTGTCCGTTAAAAGAGTAGAAATTTACTCCGCCTGTTCCTACTATTGCAAAGACAATACCATCTTTTTGACCGTCATACTCTGTAGTAGCCGTACTTGTTACTTTTGGTTCTCCACTATCACCTGGGTTGTATGCCAAGGGGTAAGTTCTCTGATAATTATGATTATGTCCACTCAATACCAAATCTACCCCGTATTGCTCAAAGATGGGATGATAAACTTCCCGAATTTCTTTAAAAGCAGTATGTTCTGACGGCGAGGTATATGGAGGACCATAAGAGCTAACAACTATCCAATTGACGTTTTCATTCTCAGATGCCTTTTTTAAATCCTCCAGGACAAAATTATATTGTTCAGAGCCTTTGTAATATACTGACTTTGCAGACATGACTAGAAAGTGCACCTTATTGTAATCATAGGAATAGAATGGTTTTTCCATGGCAAAGCTATTCATGTATTGATTCATTTTTGCTTGCCCATCTTCAACATCATGATGTCCCAGAGTTATCATTAGTTTGTCCTTAATTGGTGACATCATGTCAAACCAACAATCAGCAGTACTATGATATGATAGGTCTCCTAACGCCAAGACTATTTCGGGATCTTTACTTTGCATGTTTTCTACAGTGTTTTGAGTGTTTGTTGAGCAACCGAAATCACCTGCTGCAGCAAAGTTAAAGTTCTCTTCTCCATTATCATTTCCATTTCCATTATCATTATCGCCCTTAAACCCATAACCTTCATAATCCTTACCGTCACCATCATCACCATCATCGTCACTATCATCACCCTCATCATCGTCCTCAACTTCAAATTCGTTACGCTGCTCTATAAGTCGTTGATTATCCCTCTCATTTGCAAACTTGTCTTTTAATTTCTCAATTTGTTTTTCCAAATTTGCCTGGATATTCTGAATATTTGGGCCTAATCCATTAATTCCGAGAGTTTCGTCATTATCATCTTGATTGT
Organism: Nitrososphaeraceae archaeon; assembly: GCA_035250685.1. Classification (GTDB taxonomy): domain Archaea; phylum Thermoproteota; class Nitrososphaeria; order Nitrososphaerales; family Nitrososphaeraceae; genus TA-21. The sequence continues at coordinate 7,659 of DATFEX010000073.1, forward strand.
TACCCTGATTGTTACCCTGATTGTTACCATTTCCGTTCGTTATCTTATTCTTTAAATTATCAACTTTTTCATCAACATCGCCTAGTGTTTCGTCAATGTTCAGACCAAGGTCCAAACCGGCAATTCCAAGGCCCGTGTCATCATTGTTGATTCCCTGACTATTACCGTTGTTACCGTTGTTACCGTTGTTACCGTTGTTACCGTTGTTACCGTTGTTACCGTTGTTTACATTATTGTTATTTTCCCTGTTGCGGTCATCATTATTTTCATTATCATCATCTTCATCTACTTCACTTTTTGCCTTGTCTTCTTCTTGCTGGTCTAAAAGTTGTTGTTCAGAGAAATTGTTCTTATTCTGATCATTGTCATCATCACCATTTTGGTTGTTGTCATTATTACCATCGTTATTGTTATCTCTAGCATTTTCATCGTTATTTTCCTTATTGCCAAATATTGAATCATCAAGTTTTTCCTTTAAATTTCCCACCTTTTCGTTTACATCGTCAGTAATGTCTTGATTCAGCTGGTCATTATTTCCGTCTTGTTGATTATTATTTCCGTTTTGTTGATTATTATTTCCGTTTTGTCCTGTGTTATTGGAGGAATCGCATATGAATGGAATTCCGATGTTAATACCTGCCTGATTCGTATTTTCACATACCCTGTTCTTCCATTCCTCATTGTTCGGATTTGTTGAAATTAATGACGCTCCAAACTCATCGAGGGTATTCTTTACAGGAATTGTTGAAAATTTACTTAGTTCATCGATAGAACCATCGTTGATTATAGGAAATGCCGCTAGATAATTTTGATGATTAATCATTAAATTGGATGTAAAAATAAGAAAAATTGTTGAAAATCCGATAATAAATCCCAAATTTCTAAATCTAAGATTGAACAAATTACTTACAACTTTGAATCGCCTTTCAGACAATAAATATTTTTTGCTTTCGGACTCTATTAAAAAATACTGTAAGAAAGATGCTTTTCAACTACAGTAATATTTTCTTCATTTGACAATTTCGTAGAACTGAAGCACAATTGAAATCGGATTTGTATTCGTCAAAATAGAGGAATGATTTGCGATATATATAAACAAATACAAATTCATGTCGTCTTGTAAGACTAATTTTATCTTGTATCTATGAAATCATTTTTCCGTTTGGTAATAATGTTCCTATTCACCGTTGTCTTCTTGAGTATCATCATATTCTGGAAGAAAGCTTCCTGATTCTGGTTTGAATTTTTCGTCATTCTTTACTTCCCCCAAGAGGTCAAATGGACTCTTGTTACCCGAATGAAGATCTTTTAAGGAGCCTTCATGCTTGGCAACATCTTTTTCAAGCTGTAATAATGCAAATACATCTTCATTTTTGGCTGACGTATCATCACTAGTTGAATTATTCTCACTTGTAGCTTCTATCAAGTTAACATGTGTGAGAGTGCCCGCGATGCATAACATGAAAATTAAGAGCAAAATTTGCACCGTTATTACCATATATTATGTATATTCTACATCTAAGTTATATAATATTTTCCTTTATAAATGTCCTTATTGATTTGAAGAACACATTATTTGAATAGGATACAATTTATCATTTTGAATTGCTTGGACCTTTTTTCGGAATAATTGAATAGACAATTATTCAGAAGTAAGATAGAAAATTCTAAACAATTTGAGGGTCAAATCAAGTTCTCATTCTAGTAAACTGAATATCTAATGAGTTGGTAATGACATGATAGTAAGCTCTTTGTAAAGAAAGGATATCATCAATTACATTGAATTCCCACAATCGGCACTTCGACGACCTTATATTCATAATTAATAACGAGATATGAAAGGGTATCCGAGAGTTAGGGCATAATCAAATAAGTTAGTATTGATTATCCTCAGTCCATTGAATAAACATGCTAAATCATGGATAAAAAAACTCAAACTTGAATTGCATCCAGAAGGTGGGTACTTTGCCAATACATACGTATCTGACAAGAAAATTGATTTACCAGACTATGATGGATCCAGGCCTGTGTGCACTTCCATCTATTATTTGCTAACAGGAAAACAATTTGCGTCATTTCACACAATCAAGTCTGATGAGATTTGGCATTTCTACTCTGGCAGTAGTTTAACTTTACACATGATAGATTCCAACGGTGGAATAGAACAGATCCTAATAGGTCCAAATTTTGATAAAGGTGAAAGATATCAGGTGATAATAAAATCAGACCGTTGGTTCGCAGCGTCCATTAATGATGTGAACTCATATTCACTGGTCGGTTGCACGGTATCACCTGGATTCGATTATAGAGATTGGAAACTGGGTGATAGAAGAAAACTCTTAGCAAAATATCCTCAACACAGGAGGATAATTAAAAAGTATACCAAAGTCAATTGATTCAACCTACTTACTATCGACGTAACACTACAATCGAATACGGAAATCAATGTAGTAATTATATGACTTTTCTTTTCAATACTATACAATAATACAACATGTAGTATTACGACGTATTTCTAGTATCAATTATTTTCAGAGGCTAGAAAATCATAGCCAATGTTGTCTTCTTGGTTTTCTTCAGGAGTAATATCTTCCATTATGTTACTCTCAAGAAGTGGATTATAATCTATTGCTGGATTCTGTGTCGGTTTATCGTCGGTTGCTGGATTCTCTATTGATTTATTAACGAAAGTTTTGTCAACTAAAGCACTACAATCCGAAGCAGAAAGCATGTTGGAACATTCTTGAAGTTTATATTGAGATCCTTCTTGAGCACTGCTTAATTCGTCACTCTTTACAGTAACAATATTACTCTTATAATTACTGATTGGTGGTTCCAATAGATTTTGTGGTTTGTCCATCTTGAATGATGTAGTTTTCGTAATCTTAGGATAGCCATCAGCTGTGACATCTAAAACTACTTTGTAATCATTACCACCACTAGTAGATGGAGTGTCCCATACATGAGAAACTGCACCATTGTCATCAGTGGTTGCAGTAAACTTCTTCGTTCCAATCTTTCCCACAACATTTGCGCCAGTTATTATTTCATTAGTATTGGCGTCTACAACCTTAATTTCAATTTTTTGTTCATCGCCAGGTATCACTAGATCATTGGATAAGGCGGCCTCTACTAACAACTGTCGTTGGACTTCATAACTTCCCGTTAAGGATGCAGGTTGGTAACCGTCAGCTGAAGCTTTAACCAACACATTGTATTTGCCAGCCGGAATTTCAGATGTGATATTCCAAGTATGAGAATATGCGCCAGAAGAATTAGACGTTATATTATACCCCTTCTTTTGACCAATTTTGGCCACAACATCTACTCCGGGAACAATCTCTTTAGTGTTGGCATCAATGACCTTTACGTCTACCGTTTGTTGATCTCCGGGTACAACAAGACGCTTCAATAGACTTGCCTCGACTAACAAATGTCTTTGTACTTCAAAACTTCCTGTCAGCGAAGCAGGTTGGTGACCATCAGTAGATGCTGCAGCTACAACATCGTATATGCCAGAGGGTGTATTAGGTACAATATTCCAAGACTGAGAATACTCACCTAGTTCATTAGAAGATCCGTTGTATTGATTTAGCGTCATATTTCCCTGCATAATCTTCACTGCAACATTGGCTCCTACGACATTTTCAGATGTCGCCGCATCTGAGATCTTTACAGTGAAGTTTTGGGATTCTCCTGGAAACATCAGTTTTTTGGATAATTCCATGTTAATCAAAAGATTGGTGGGAGATAATGTTGTCTCATTAGAAGATACATTTTGAGTAACTGGGGGATTTGCGGACAAAACTCTCAACTGAGGAAGTATGCCAAGAGGATCGTGTAATACTGTTGTAGTTATTGGGTTAGTTTCCTTAGTAACAACTCCTGTTACATTAATGCTATGCCATTTTGTGGTTACTTTAGAATTTTCCAGACATTCGAGTTTGGAAGTAAGATCATTTAATCCATTGTTAATTGCGTGATATGAAGAAGAATAAGTGTACGTCCACGATGAATAGTCATCCTCTCCGTACGGTCCAGCCGCCTTCGCCTTTTGGAATGGTTTTTCATTATTCCAGTCTACAAGGACCGTACAATCAGATTTCTCATTGTCCGTGGAAACTCCGAAAATAGTTAAATTCCCAACAGGTATTTCCTTACCACTAGACGGTGACAATATTTTTACTCCTACTGATTGAGGAACGGTCTTTGTTGAAGTGATTGAATTTGTAGCGTCATCAATTGTCGAATCTGCTTCTACCTTTATTTTATTAATTGATTGTGGAGCGGATCCATCGTACTGTGGTAAAATATTACTTTTAATTGGAATAAAACCATAACCATTGAACATATTCAAAGAACCTATCTGTGAAATGCCATATCCATAAACCGAATTAAAGATAGGGACAAGTAAGACAGTCGATACAAAGAATATAATTATTAAATAATAAATCACAAAATCTTATCTAATTTAATTTTTATAAGTATTGTCAGCCTATTCTCTCTTAGAAATAACACTATCATTTTTTACATAATTGAGTACATTTGATTTTACTCATAAAATTACATAGTGCAAATAGCAATTGATCTTATGAAACATTGTTGTATAAATTAGCTTCACATTACTCTAGCAGGAAATCCTTTACTATTTTATTAAACAACCTGGGATTTTCTACATGAGGTCTGTGTCCGCATCTCTCAAGTATTATGATTCTCGATTTATCTTGTTCCATAAATGGGCGAATAAATTTTAATGGAATCATTCTATCTTCCTTCCCCCAAATAAGTAACGTATCGGATTCAATTCTCTCAAGTTTATTGTTGTATCTTGGAGCATTCGCGCTACCCTTCAATGCAGAAATGAATGCCTCCATTGCCCCGGGTAAGGACAATCTTTTGTATATGGCATCGGAGTATGAATGATTGACCATTGAATTATCAATTGAGTTCAATATTCTGCTTACATCACTCGAAGATTTTGCATTTACTATCCTGATGTATCTTTTCAGTTCTTTCGTACCTTTGAAAGATTTTGGTAGAGAACCAGCAGGACTTATGAGAATAAGTTTATCAACTATTTTCCTATTTCGAAGTGTAAATTCTACAGCAACGTGACCTCCTAAAGAGGAACCTACAATGAATAAATTACTTAATTTTATTCTTTTAATGAATGCTTCGATAAAACTTACGTAGAAATTTATGGAGTAACTTAACTTTGGTTTGTCGCTCAATCCAAATCCCGGAAGGTCTAGAGCAATTACTCTAAATTTGGTCGATAAAAAACTAACATTATTAGTCCAACTTTCTATGGAACCTCCCAAACCATGAAGAAGTAAAAGCGAAATTCCACTTCTATTCCTCTCTAGGTATCTAACGCGTATGTTATTAACTCTGGTAAACTTAAGATCAGACATGAAAATCAAGTGAACTAATTGTTGAATAATTTGAGGTCATAGGCCATAATAGCTGAATAAATTCCCAGATGAATTTGTGACGAGTCGTCTGTAGCATCAATGATTAACCGATAAGGTCAAACATGCTCATCCGATCTGTTATTCTATCTTCTAATTTTTCGATTCTCTTTTCAATTTTATTCTGAGTGACGTCATCAATACCATTGAACTTAAGTCCGAATATTGAAGTATCATCGATTTCATGACTTGGAAATGAATTTTCACTTTGCGGATTTGTGTTATGTGTATTTACTTCATCATGATTGGATGTGTCTTCAACTAGATCTGGTTCATATGTAAAGAATGTACTAGGCTCGCTTTGAGAAGTCATATCAAAATTGTTTGTTTCTCCTATGGCGCCTTGTTGTTCTAAGTTGGATGTCGCATAATTTCCAGAACCTGTATCGAAAGTATCTCCAGAAGTGAGACCATTTTGTGGTTCAAATGTATTCATATTTCTTATACCTGTTTGGTCGGTATCGTCTGATGAAACAGAATTGGTCGATTCTTCATCAGATTCTGAATATAGTGGAAGAATTTTATAAGTACCGTTGTCTCTGTTATCGTTTGCTGGTAATATATCGGTACTCTCATTATCTGTATCTTCATTAGCTACATCCTCAATATCTACATCCTCGGTGGATTGAACAGTATCGTTGGTGCTGTCAGTATTACTCGTGTCACTGTTTGCTTGCATTATATTGGTATCTTCAATACCTGCATCTTCATTAGATACATCTTCAACATCTGCATTTTCATTAGCTACATCTTCATTAGATACATCTTCATTAGATACATCTTCATTAGATACATCTTCAATATCTACATCTTCAATATCTACATCTTCAATATCTACATCTTCAGTGGATTGAACAGTATCGTTGGTGCTGTCAGTATTACTCGTGTCACTGTTTGCGGGCATTATGTTGTTATCTCCATTAGGTAAAATACCAACATCCTCGGTGGATTGAACGGTATCGTTTGCGCTGTCGATAGTACTCGTGTCACTGTTTGCGGGCATTATGTTGTTCTCTTTAATACCTAAATCTTCAGTATCTACTATTTCAGTGGATTTTTGTGTGATATTATTTGTAATTTCATGCGTGTCTCCTATTCCAGTAACATTAATTGAATAGGACTTTGATGACGCGTTTTGACCTTGTTCAATACAAGTTATTTTTGAAGTGAGTTCATTAGGACCTTCTACTATGCCATGGTAACCACTAGTGTATGTAAAACTCCATTTTGAATAATCTGAATCTCCTTTAGGCCCATTGGCAGTAACACTTTGCATTGGTTTAAGATCATTCCAATCTGCAAATACCTGACAGTCAGTAGTGTTACTATCTGAAGATGTGCCGTAAATAGTCAAATCTCCAGTTGGTAAATTAGCAGAATCAGAAGGAGTATTTATTATAACTCCTATTCCTGTAGCTGAAGGGAGTTGGGCGAATACAGAATTCCACAATACAAATGACGCTAAAAAGATCCCAAATAGTAAAAAAATTCCGTAGCTTAGATTCATTTTCATATAGGTGTAGTAAAGAAAAATAATTAATATGAATTTTCAAGAATTTTTCAATAGGCATATTAAAGAAGAAAGTTACTTAAAAGACTCCTTATTCATTCACTGATAATATAACTAAATCACACAATTGAACTCTTGAATCTTGAAATCGGCGAAGATGAGATGGTATTAACTTTGATAAAACAGCAGAAAAATAAAGTCTGACGTAAAATCATGACTAATTTGAATCTCATTTATTGTCAATCTTGCTTATCTTGTTTCAAATGCTTTCTTGATTGATAAATTTTCATTCTTAACTAATTATCTCGCAGAATTGAGATTAATAGATAGATCCTATCTCTATAGTAAACGTTAATAAATAATTTAAACCAGTTGTTTCGTGTAGTCTTTAATTGCAAATTTCAGCTCCAAATTACAATTTTTTAATTTTTGTCTCAATGTTGGCTGGCTTTATATCAATAGCTCTAGTCGGTCAAAATATCATTGCACATGCCCAGGAAGATACAGAATTACCTCGCGTGAACGACACAAATTTACAAATTCAGAAATATGCTTCGGGGTTTAAATTTCCAACAGGTATGAATTTTTTGGGGCCTGATGATATTCTGGTCATAGAAAAAAACACGGGCAAAGTAAAGGAAATTAAAAATGGATCTGTTGTTGGAACTGTGTTGGATGTAAATGTTGCAAATGTAAGTGAAAGAGGTCTGCTAGGTATTGCAGTTGCAAGTGAACCAAACTATGTATTCTTATTTTACACTGAAACTGAAAATGTTGACGGAGGAGATGTATTGGGAAATCGACTGTATAGATATGAATATGATAATGGCAAGCTAGTTAACCCAAAATTACTGTTAGACCTCCCAACGATACCCGGGCCATCTCATAATGGCGGAGTATTAAAAATTGGTCCTGATAATAAGAGTGTGTATCTGGTAATTGGTAACTTGAATTATGTACAAAATCTTACATATATTACAAAAGCTCAAAACAATAAAGATGGTCCTCCACCAGATGGGAGAGGCGGTATTCTCAGAATTACATTTGATGGAGGAGTCGTTGATGGTAAAGGGGTACTTGGAAATGATGATCCATTGAACAAGTACTATGCATATGGTATACGAAATAGTTTTGGTATAGGGTTTGATTCAGTAACTGGAAATCTTTGGGAAACTGAAAATGGTCGCAGTACTGATGATGAAATCAATCTAGTGTTACCTGGCTTCAATAGCGGATGGAGAGAAGTAATTGGTTTTTCTAACGAGACCGATGAATTTAATGAGGAAAACTTGGAGACTTTTGGAGGAAAGGGTATTTACAGGGACCCAGAGTTTATTTGGAGAGATACCATAGCACCAACTTCAATTCTATTCATTCATACCGATAATCTTGGTCCAAAGTACAAAGATAACATGTTCGTGGGTAGTGTAAAAAACGGTACCATTTTTAATTTTCCGTTGGATCAAAACAGAACTCATCTAGTTCTTACAGGCCCATTGGCCGATAAAACAGCAGATAACAATCAAGAAACAGGTAGCGTAACTTTCGGCAGATATTTTGGAATAATTACAGATCTTGAGATAGGTCCTGACGGAAACCTGTATGTCCTGAGTAATTACAAACATGATGGGACGGTATTCAAGGTATCAGCCAAAACTAACATGAATTAAACATTTCATTCTTAATTTCATGACAAGTTAGCGTTTAATGAATATATGATGTGTCTCTATATCTCTCAAAACAATACAAAATACCATCTCGTGAACCTACAAACAACATACCATTTGATAAACATGGAGAAGAGTCGATGGAACCCATAGTCGGAAATTTCCACACTTGTTTGCCAGTAGAAGAATCTATACCATAAATAAATGAATCCAAACCTCCAAAAAACAAAAGTCTGCCAAATTCACTTGACGAAGGCGAAGACCAAATTTTTCCAACTGTTTGAAAGTCCCATATTTTGGAACCTACAAGGCTAAAGCAGTAGAGGTTACAATCAGAAGTTCCAAACATGACTTTATCTTTTACCAATAAAGGGGATGATAAGACTGGGCTTGATATCTTTTTGTTCCATTTTGTAATACCGTTCACATTATTCAGACAGTACATTCCGCCCTCATACGTTCCAACAAAAACTGAATCCTCGGACATGCATGGTGACGACGAACGTATCTTGCCATCTAGTTTAGATTTCCATATTAGAGACCCATCAAAATCAACTGAGTAAAGGAACCCATCGTCTGACCCAAAGTAAAGTAGGTTTTCATGATACGAGGGAGAAGACCAAATTGGACCAGTTGTATCAAAGTTCCAAATTATTTCTCCACTTGAACTAAGAAGATACAAGTTATGATCCATTGATCCTACAGCAATATTTTTCCCTACTGGACACGGTGACGAAAAAATATCCCCTCTCATCGGAACCTTCCATATCATACTTCCGTCATTTTTATTGAAAGAACATACAAGATTGTTTTCAGAACCATCGCCATTTACCCAGGAATTAAAAGTTGCACAGACTACCATATTATCGATGATGAGTAGTGAGGAAACAATAGGACTCCCAATGTTTTGATGCCATCTTATTTCTCTTCTTAATATGTCCAAGCAGAATATACGTCCAGTCATGGTAGCAACATACAGAAATCCTCCTTCATAAACTGGAGATGAAATAATTGGACCTAACTTGATAGTCCAGTAGAGTAACGGTCTAGTCAATGGCCTTGTTCTTATGGAACCTGTTCTTCTTATGTTTCCGCGGAACATGGTCCACGATTCGTTATCTTTACTCAACATACCCAATTTGTATTTCGGAAAGGATTGGGATAATTGTCCATGATTTTAATTACAAATGTGGAAAAATTCAGTGATTCATTTTTTGCAACATTTACCTGGAGGGATACGATATCCGTGCGGACAGGACCGGGGATGCTTTAACAATGTACACAATGCATCAGTAAATATATCCTTCATGTGGTGTTCTATTCCGCATACCATCTCCTCATCAATCTCAATTTTTAAAGCTTCGTTCATCATGACTTCTAAAAGTCTTGTATTTCTCATCATTCGTTCTCCAATTTGCTCTCCTTCTGAGGTCAATTTCATGACAGAGTTGCCTTTTGAATATTCGACAAGATCAGCATCGTTTAGCTTATGTAGCATTTGAACAACTGAGGGTTGCCTTACGTTCAAAATCTTGGCAATAGAACTAACTTTAACTTTTTCCTTTCGTTCGCGAATATGCCATATTGCCTTCAAGTACATTTCAATGTGTTCAGACTCGGCAGTTCCCAAAAATAGCTCTTCATCTTCGTCAGAATTCGTGTTAACGGTTCCTAGCATTCGACATTATCTTAATCACGATATAATTATTAAGGTTCCGTTCGATTTCTTTCTAAACACATTCATATTTATTATGAAAATTCAAAATATTAGAAATGTGTTCCTAAAAATGGATCTTATTCCGTTAATTTAGGCCTTGTCTCCATCCTTAACATTTGCCATAGATTTTCTAGATGACTCTACTAATTTCTTCCTACGTGGCTGTAAAATCAGGATGTAAAGAGAGCCAATGACATATATTGACAGGAGCACTATCTGAGCAACCGTTGTTTCCAATGTCGGATGAATTCCAGTCATTGTTGCCAAGTTAATCTCCAATCGCGGTATGATTCCAAACATGTGGGTCGTTGTGATATAACCAACTTCTTGAAACTCCCTAATTGCGTTACCTATAAACGCAATTGACATGTAAGCTCCAATTCCCATTGTTAAACCAAATAATACGCGTAATGGTAGCCTCTTGCCTAGCTTTCTAATAATAAACACAACGCTTATTATCACAGCTAATCCAAGGACAAGTCCAAGAAGTACAAAGGTTTCCATATTTTTTGCAAATGAAAGCATTGCCTGGTAAAATAATACAGTCTCAAATCCCTCTCTATATACTGTAAAAAATGATAACATGGCAAAGACCATTACACTTCCAGTTGTTGTAGCCTGCCATACCTTTGCCTTTACAAATTCTATCCATTTTTTTGTTTCAACTTTATTTAGTATCCAGAAACTAACCCAGAATAATACTGCGACAGCAGAAATCCCTGCAATTGCTTCAATTAGTTCCCTGCTCGCTCCGGATATTTCTATTACAAATTGGGCAACATACCAAGTTATGACGGTTGCAATAATAGATATTACTATTCCAAGATAAACATGCTTTTTATAATGCGCATTTCGTGATGCCTCTAAATAAGTAAGTATGGCACCAATTATGAGGGCTGATTCAAGTCCTTCCCTGAATATGATTGAAAATGAGGTAGTAAATGCTAGCGAAGGAGCTATAGTACCTGTACCCGTTACTAATCTCTCTGATTCATCCAGACCGTTTCTAATTTCTGCTACCTTTGCTTCAACTTCTGTATAAGGTTTATGTTGTTGAATCAAATTCCGCAATTCTGCGAACTTAATTTCCATATCAAGAGTAAAGTCTGGATCAATCGGTCTAAGCGGAATTTCTATTGATTCGTAGCTGTCAAGATATGCTGATCTCGACGTAGCAAATGCTTCATCATATTGTGCGTCTTTATACTGTTCCAGGAGATCAATTAATTTAATCCTAATGGTATCAATATCTGTTCGTAGTACCATCCTCTCTGGTTCAGTACTCTGACCAAACCCCTTCTTAATACCAGAATATGTACCAAAACCCTTACTTAGCTCTTGAATATCACTTAAATTGTCTAGTTGCGTATTCTCTACTGTAGAAACTGCAAACTCTGAGGTATCATTAATATCTAGATTTTCGTAGTCTACACTTAAGAGACTTGCCGCCCGTATAAGGTTGTTAGTGATATTGGATAGAAGAATAGGAACCTGTGTTTGTTGTCCATTCTTTAGTAGTTCACGAAGCTCTTCTCTCATCATGATTTCTATGTTAAGCATAAGAGTTGGATCAAATTCTTCAAGTGGCGCCTCGATATATTCGAAGTTGTCCAAATATGCAGCAGTAGCATATTTTTGTGCGGAGGCATAATCCGAATTGTTCTTTAATGCCACATCAATTTTAGATAGCAAGTCTTTAATGTTTGCAAAATAAATTCTTAAAGAGTCATCTGATTGAACAGTAGATTCTTCAGAGAGATTTGCTTGAATTGCAGTTATGAGTTTTGAAATGCCCTCCGCCTCAGACTTGGTCGAAAGGGAATTCTTTAGATCCGTAAAGAATGATTCAAATTCCTGTTGCTTAGAATCACTAAAAGTTTTTGAAATATTTTTGTACAAATTATATGAAATATCCACCATCCCCATAGAATTTTCATAATCAACTTGGTTAGCGGGATCCTTAGTGTTACCAAAATCGGATAATTGGTAATACTTTGATGTATCGTTTAACAGTACTATGATAGTTGAGGCCATGATAGAATGGTAATTTGTATTATTGGTGTCCAGAAATTTCGAATTAATATTTTTAAGAAGGCTTGTGATTTCAATTAACTTATTACCTATTTCCGCCGATTGAGCAGAAGACCTTACTAATATTGGTAAATCGATCAATAGCGATTCTAGTCTCGCGGTTGAATCCTGATCAATCTCTTTGAGTTTTTCCTTAATTGAAGGAAGTATTACTGAATGAGATATATACGCATGTTCAAATGCTCGAGTGTTATCTCCATTTGTCAGACTTGCTTGAACCAAGTTTATCTGCTCTAAAATTCTATGTGTGTTAAGGTTTATCAAAATTGAGTCATTAACACCAAGTTGAGTAAGCTGTCCATAAATAGGATTAAGAATCAAACTTGGAATAAGTAAAAGCATCAATACTGATAGCAGAGGTTTTTTTCCATCCAAGATAAAGAAAAATCTCATTCATTTTTACCTCAAATTAACGGCTTTGGAACAATAATTCTTTTCAGTGTCATAAAACAATTAGGCTTACCTAAGTAGATTAATTCTATATAAATCTTGATAATGCAAAACCAAAAATAATGGATCTAAAAGCCACAGAATCGCAAATCCAGATGGAAATGACGGGGTTTGTTTTAGCTAAAAGTTATTTTTTTGGTCTACTTTTTTTCAGTACTTCTATCTTATCAATTATGAATATTCTTGATCTCTGAATTAGAGTTTTAATCGTGTGAACACCGGGAATGGAGAAATGTCTTGCCACGATAACCGGACATTTTAATTCATATAACATGTTTAGAAAATGAGGATCAGTAAAGAAACTAAATTTTGAGATACTAGCGCCGGTTATCAGAACGTCAGGTTGAAAATTGCCCAATGAGGTCAGGATTGTATCTGCCGCTTCATTACTATATTTAAGATCATTTTCTGAAAGTGTGATCTCGTTAAATTCGATTCCAACTTGTTCAAGATATTCCTTTTGTTTTAATATGTCAGTTATCCTTACAATTTTTTCTTGTTCATCCTCATTCTTAGTATTAATATATAAAACGTTAATTTTGAATTGACCTGAGCGTTCCAGCCAACTGGTCGCTTTCAATACAACATCTGAATGATCTCCTCCGTCGTATAGTACTACCAAATTTTTCTGAGCAACACGTCCTTTAGATTTGCGGCTTGGTTCGAATGTAAATTCTTCATTTCCTTCTGACAAAATGGTAAGTACATCGCATGTCAATAATGTTTGAATTTTTTTACTGTTTCTAAAAGCTTCAAAATCTGTTATCAATAAATCTATTTTTTGCTCCTCGACTGTAGCCAATATAGCTTCGTTTGCGTCATGTGAGATTCTTACAAGATAGTGATTTGGTATGTTTTCCTTATCAAGGAGTTTATCGAGTGGTTCAAATGATTTTCTCGCAGTTTCAGCATATCCGGTTCCTGCAGATAGAGGCGTCTGTTTTGGTACGGTAATTACGCGCAAGATATTGATTTCTCCGATATTTTCCTTTGCAACTCTTATTGCATATTTCAATAATCTATCTGGATCTTCAGGTGTATATGGAATAAGAATTCTATAGTCTTTCCTTTCAAGATCTCCTTCACTGGTAACAATTGGTGCATAGTGTTCTATTTCTTTTCGGAACGTGTACATTCGATAAACAAAGAATCCAATTACGACCCAAACTATCGTAATCACCCAGCTTAATGGTTGTGTAAACAGCAAATAAACGGCCAGTCCAAGTTTTAGAAAGATACCAATTATAGGTATTACAGGAAAGAAAGGTGTCTTAAAACCATAGTCCAATTTGTCTCCATAGATCCTGCGGATGGTTATTACAGCCATATTAACTTGAGTGAATAGTAATAGAAAGATAACACCCGCTGCAATAGCAATCTGTGCAAGCGGAAGTCCATAAGCCATAATAGCCATAATGATCCCAGAAATTAGTATAGCGTTGTAAGGTGTCTTATTCTTTCTGTGAATAGCACTTAGTTGATTTGGCATATTGTAATTCCTTCCCATGGCAAATGCTACCCTTGCTGACGAAAATGTAGTTGCATTTAATGCAGCTAGTGTAGATATCAAGCCACCACCTAGTACGATAAACGCTCCATAAGGAAGCATTAATTCAGCAGCTTTCATTACACCAAGCTCGCCTCCTTCCCCAATGTATTTCCATGATTCAATACCAACTGGGAATATTGCCCCTATGGATACAAACGCAATTAAACAATACAAAATAATCACTGCACCCAGTGATATGAAAATGGCTCTGGGAATGTTCCGTTTAGGATTCTTTGCCTCTTCTCCCGTTTGAACAATAACTTCATAGCCTTCGAACGCTATGAAAGTTAAACCCATTGCAGCAACTATTCCAGTAATCCCCATAGGTACAAAGTCTGAAAAATTCATCTCCCAGTCAGGACTTCCATTCATAATCCACAAGCCTGCTGTAATTAGAATGAAAATTAATCCTAACTGAATTATGGTAACGATGACACCGGTCTTGCCCGTTTCAGATGTGCCTTTGAAGTTGATATATGTGAAGGCAGCAATTGATAAGACTGCTATCAACTTGTCTAATGGTATAAAGTTCAAGAGCAATAGATCATGCGAAATATTTGCCATGTCTAGTAGTCCGGTGAGGAATGAGGCAAAACTAACTGCATATAACGACCCTGCAATGATGTGAGCTAACCAAGCCATCCATCCACTGATGAAAGCATTGGGTCGAGGCAAGCCTTCCCTGACCCATAAATATCCACCACCTGCTTCAGGCATTGCAGATCCAAGTTCTGCATATGCCATTGCAGTAAATAATGTAATTATCCCATTGACAATAAACACAATAATGACTGCACTACCGGCAAGCCCAATCGCAGGTCCAGTCAAGACAAATATCGAACCTCCTATCATTGCAGCTATTCCAACCATGAGTATATCCAAGAGCCCCAGTGACCTAACCAACTGGTTATGAGACGTCGGGCCAGTGTTTGTACGCGGTTCTTCATCAGCGTCGGACAATTGCTTGCTATCGATTCGATTCTAATGATAAATTAATGTTGTTAATATTATCACTCATTATCGATAAAACGATTTCCTGTTTATGAAGGCAAGACGGATAGGAATAATTCAAGATTAAGGCAATTTTGGCAACTAAATATATATGAAAAATAAACAATATTATGATAATGCATCAAGTTGCACTAATTACAGGTTGTTCCAGCGGAATTGGCCACGAGACTGCATTGTTGCTCGCTAGAAATGGTTATCACACTTTTGCAACTATGCGAAATGCAAAAAAGCAAAATGCCCTTCTCAAGACAAGTGTAGAAGAAAAACTTTCACTAAAAGTCCTAGAACTTGATGTTAATGACGAGAAGTCTATAGAAAAGGCTATCACTCAAGTCAAAAATGAAGCAAAGAGGATTGACATCTTGATAAATAACGCAGGATATGGTCTGGTGGGCTTCTTTGAGGATCTTAATCTGGATGAGATAAGAAATCAATTTGAAACTAATTTTTTTGGTGTTCTCAATGTTACCAAGAAGGTAATTCCAATAATGCGATCACAGAAAGGTGGCACAATTATCAACATAAGCTCAGGTGCGGGGCAGGTAGGGTTCCCTGGCATTTCAGCTTATGTGAGCACAAAATTTGCCATTGAAGGCTTTAGTGAATCGTTAACATACGAACTTTCTCCTTTTGGAATAAAAGTTATAATTATTGAGCCGGGAGTGATAAAGACAAATTTCTTTGGTAATTGCATAATATCAGAACAATCGGCTAACAACGGGTCACCGTACTCTAGGTCCTTGGAAAAACTTCAGAAAGATATAGATGCTATGCAGGAACATGCTACGTCTCCAACAGAGGTTGCAAAAATGATATTGCAGGTTTTGGGAACTGACGAACCAAAGCAAAGGTATATTGTTGGAAATGATGTTGCAATGATATTGGAAGCGAAAAAGAATCTATCAGATATCGAGTTCAAAAAGATGATGATGCAAAATATCATCTAGCTAAGACTTCTATTTCTCTAAAGAGTAACATTTCTTACACAAGAAATTTACACAAAGTATGCTTCTTTCTATTTTTCTACATTCTTGTAAATTTTACAAAAGTGAAACTCTCATATTTTTATAGTATAGATATTATAATAATGGAAGGGCGCAAAGAATCTGTCCAATTCAATTGAATTAATGGTAAGGAGAATCAAAAATGGCTCTGTAATAGATCATATAGAATCAGGTAAGGCATTTTTAGTTCTAAGAGCTCTAAATATAACCGGTAAGGAGGGAAATGTCATAACAGTTGCTCTAAATGTTCCAAGTAACAAATTTGATAAGAAGGATATCATCAAGGTAGAAAATAGATATTTGGAAACAGATGAAACAAACAAATTGTCATTAATCGCACCACATGCCACAATAAACATAATTAAGGATTATAAACTTGCAGAAAAAAGAAAGATCCAACTTCCCGAGTTTATTACAGGGATTTTCAAGTGTCCTAATTTAAGGTGTGTAACTATCGGGGAGAATATAAAATCAGTTATTGAAGTCATCGATAAGGAAAAGATTGTACTTAAATGCAAATATTGTGGTAGAATATTAAGTATCGATGAATTAATATTCTAGGGAATTACCAGGGACACAATATTATTAATTTCCAGGATTTCTATGTATGTGAAATCTAATCAAATCTTTATTTGATTCTTGACATGAAGGACAGTAATCATCGTTACTGGTTTTTGATATGGCGAAATGAAACACAATTAGTGGTGAAAAAACTCCCATAGTAATTATGGCAAGAGTATATTCTGAGTTATGGAGAAGATATAATGTTACTCCAATGCATGTCATTATCTCTAACCAGGTACATGTACATAATTGAAGAGCAATTTCTTTTGCCTGCATCTAGTGCAGATATAGGTATAATACTAATTTGAACATAACGGAAATTCAATTATTGATAAGTGTAAACGAACATGAGAGAATAACATTATGTGAAGGATTTTTATAGGATTTATAACTACCACGACGTTAGGTTGGATTCAAATCCTGAAAAAAACGATGCCAAAATCTCTATGTTTAGAATTTTTCTGAACGGAACGTTACTCGCAGTCATAATTGCAGTCCCTGCTATAATCAGTACTGTCTTGTTTCATTATGTTATCAAGACAAATTTGATAATAACAATAACTGTTGGAATAATAACTCTATTTGTTGCCATGGGATTTGCTTATAAGCTCTCCAAGAAACTAGCATTGTAATAAAGTGCGGTAATTCTTATTGTCGGCTATGGTCGGCTAAATTCCAATTTTCAACTCGAATACCATACGTGGGAATTCCAAGATGTTTTGTATGAAAAGATGAAAACTATCTCAATTATCGTAGAGTAGAAAATGGAATTGAATGATGTTTTTTATCATTTTTTGCTTATTCTGTCAATACAAAATTCATATTGTAAGGGGTATCCAATTAAAATCTACAAGCAAAAAGATCATTCTTCATAATTTTTATGGACTCAAAACATAAATCAGGCATATAAAGACAGTTTTTTGTCAATTGTCAAAAGCAAGTGTAAGATTTCAATTTCCCTGTCAGAAAACAGATAATATAACTCCGGATATTATGATAAAAATGGTAAGTACAAGTGTCATACTTGCATTACTATTTACTGTTCCTGCTTTAGGAATATTCTTGGGAATTTATTGGCACACGGATAATTTATTGATGGGCATAATCATAGGGTTTGCAGTTCATTTTATTACACTTGGATTTTCTCATCCAATATCACATTCTATATCATCATTTTTTGACAGTTAATCTCGACAAACTTAGATAGTATCAAAATAACTGTGCAGAGATTGACATTTTAATTTACTGTTATTAGTAATGTATTTGTTTTAGAGTACGGACATTTGAAGAATTCTGTTTTAGTAGTAGTTGGATACTTTATGTGTAGGTATTTCCACTATGAAATATCCCCAAGGCCTCTCAGTTGTCTTGGTTGATTTTTGTATTTGGATAAATACATCAGAATTCATCAGGCAAGATTAAAATTGATGCAGGATTATTAATTCATTGATAAGGATGTGTTATAGCCATTGAGCAAGGTAAGCATGCCAGGTAAAATATTCGGAACTGTAATGTCTCATGGAGTAAAGGGAAGGATGTTGACAAAGAATGAACTCCAAATGCTGACAGAGGCAAGAGACATGGATGAACTAGTAACGAGAATGAAAAATACCGTTTATCTTGATGCATTAGCCAAACTCACCAAACCTTACACAGCAGATAAGATTGAAAATGCACTAAAAGAATATTTGGTCAATACACATGCAAAAATGGTGAACGTTTCAGGAGGAGCTAGAATACTTAGCGCATACTTTGTAAAACACATCACTTGGAATCTGAAAATGATATTGAAAGGTAAAGCGCTTGGAAAATCTTACGATGAATTATTACCCAAAATAAATTTACGGGCAGAAGAATTAGTAGGTCGACGTGATCTCGTAGTTAAAGCATTGGTTTCAAAAACTTTGGATGAGGCCGTTTCTTCACTCTCCGGTAGCGAATTTGCAGAAGATGTTACTAAAGCTGCCGCCATATTCAAGGACAAAGGTGACGTTAGAATTTTTGATGTCTATCTTGATCATGTTTTCTATAATGATTTAGGCAGGGCTATGAATACAGAATCACAGTCGTTGGAGGCAAAGAACATTGTTTCTGTTGATATTGACTCCTATAATGTATTAGCCGTACTGAGAGGAAAATTCTGGAATCTACCACCTGAGGAGATAAATAATCTGATTGTGGCCACAACCTCCAAAGTAACTAAGGAGACCATACAAAAAATGATTAACACTGAAAAAATATCAGAGGCGATTGGGGAGGTGTCCAACACAGTGTATAAGGACATCGTTCCACAAAATCAAACCAGTGATATTGACTCGATATTACAAATTGAAAAGGGTTTTGAGGAAATTGGATTAAAGAGGGCCCAATCAGCATTTAGAACAATGTTTAGCGTGGGTATCGTTCTTGCTGCTCTAAAGCTCATCATGGTTGAAGTCAGAAATTTGTCAGCAATAGCATCTGGTGTAGAACAAAAGATTCCAGCAGAAACGATAGTTTCCAAACTGGTTAATATCACATAGGATTATCTAATTTCTACTACACAATAAAATAAGATTATGTAGAGTACTGCATAATGGTCTAAAAAAGGACCAAAAATAATGTAGGCTAATTGTTCTCTTATTTAGATCGTTTTCCGGACCAAATAAGATTTGAATATAACATATCCGGAATTAGTTTTTTAAATCCGACTCCTTCTCCCCTATACCATTTTGGGAACCATTCATAAAGATGCAATCTGATTGTTTGAA
>DATFEX010000074.1:0-40276 GCA_035250685.1 Nitrososphaeraceae archaeon
CCCTAATTCTCAAAACATATAGGCAAGAGGTAGAATCTAGTACTTGGAGGTCACAATTAGTTTGTCACTTGACTTTAAGAAAATGATTGACATACTGTTAGAACAAAAACCTGATATTAATTTAGAGCAGTTAAAAGAGCTCATAGAAGATAAGAAAAGAAAGATAGGAGCAGGATATTTGACTGATCAAGGAGCATTATTTCTTGTAGCTGCTGACTTGGGCGCCTCTTTTGATAATGTTCAACGAACAAAGAGGGGGATTAAGGATTTGTATATTGGGGCAAGAGATTTAGATTTGACCGTAAGACTTCTTAATAGTTATCCGATAAGGACTTTTACAAAAAAGGATACTAGCGAACAGATTGAAAATAGAACAATATCTGTCTACGATGCTGGTGGTAGCATAAAAGTACGGCTGTGGGATAATTTAACACATGTGATTGAGGATAATAAATTGAAGCCAGGAGATTTATTGCAAATAAATAATTGCTATGTTAAAAGTGCCCTAAATGGAAAACCAATTATCAACATTGGTGAAGGAGGAAATATATCTCCATATCAAGGTAACGATGCTACTATCCCTGATATTGATGGCATAACTTCAAGTATAGATAACATTAGGTCGGAAAAAGAGAACGTAGTAGTATCCGGGCTAATTAGTTCTATGCCCAGAATAATTGAATTTACAGATTCGCGAGGAGAGCAGAAAAAATCATTACAAACCATGTTGTCAAACGATTCTGGAGATAGAAAACTAAGGGTTGCCTTATGGAATATTGACGAAGAAAGTTTACCAAAATTTTTTCAAATGAACATCCAAGTTAGAATTATCGGAGCACGAATAAAAGAAGGTAATGTTCAGTATGGTAATGGAGACTACGAGATTCACGGCGATGAAGGTACTATTATAGAATTGAAGGAAAAACCACAGGACTATGAAGTCTATTCGATTAGAATATTGACTGAGGGAAGAACAGAGAACGGGACTGTAAATTATGTTGGAATAGACAAGGATAAGAAATTGGTTTATGTCATCCTTCAAGGAATTTCAGATAAGGTGACTGCTAATTCCATAATGGACTGTATACCTAACAGGATATTTGGAAATATGGTATTTCTAAAGGAGGATTCGTTTTTAGAATTAGTAGAAAATGATTCATTTCCTAAACTCGAGGAATCTGTTTCTAAAATAAAAGATATCAAAACAGTCGGTGAATCTTACATTGTCGAATCAATCATTTTGCAGCAACCAAATACCACGCAGGTGAATACGAAAGCTGGGGAATTGGTATCAGTTACAGATACCTTGATAGGAGATGATACTGGTGAAATTCGACTTGTTGGTTGGCGCGATAGTAGCAACGAACTAGAGAAAGTAAAAGTCGGTGATAGAATAAGAATTATTGGTGCTTTACTAAATACTGGTAGGGAAGGAAAATTAGAACTAACTCTCAGGAAGGATTCATCGATTACTAATCTTTTGTAGAAGTATCAGATAATATTATTTTATTATACAAAATATAAATAAAAATATTATAATTTAGTTGGTAATAACTAGACAAATTTGTGAAACAACAATGTCAGTGACCTAACATCTCAGCAGATTCTTCGCACCCTGTGCCATCTCCATCAGAATCAAAACCATGAGGGTCAGGTAGCAAAACTGTAAAGTTCCTGAAGGGAATGTCTGCACAGATCAATTTGGCTGAATAAGTTGTGATACAGATTTCTGGATATGAAGAATCACAACCTTCAGTAGAATTGGTGTTGGATTCTAGTCTTGATGATTGACTTGCATTTGTCATTATTTCGGGCCGAGTCTCATTTTGATCTACCTGTTCCACCTGCTGTATCTCAGTCCCATTTGCTTGCGTATCATTGGCGTAGCTGGTATCGTTTAAAGTTGGTGTAATTTCAGCCCTGCGCAATATATTTTGATTCACGAATTCTTTAGCTTCATCTTCTGTGAACTTCCCAGTTCTTACTAATTCATCGATAAAGTTATTTTCTGTTACATCATAGGAAGTTGAGCTATCAGTACCAGAGGTATTGGAAGTTGATTTCTCTTGCTGTTGCTGTTGTTGTTCTTGCTCCTGCTGTTGCTGTTGTTGTTCTTGCTCCTGCTGTTGCTGTTGTTGTTCTTGCTCCTGCTGTTGCTGTTCTTGCTCTAGGGGATTATCTGCATCCGACACGGCATTGCTTCCAGTCATATTTTGATTGGCTCTTCCTTGCTGAACTACTTGTTCAGTATTTTGATCGACTTCATCATCAACATATTTTTCCTTGAAGTAATTTGCATTCTCGAAGCATCGTACAATTTCATAATCTCCCAATTTTTCTCCAACCTTGTTAGCTAAATCAATACAAGTTCTCACATCATCCTTTGCATTCTTGTAAACGGTAGAATTTTTTAATTTGTTATAGTCTACTATGTCGTCGTCCTTGTCACCGTTTTTAATGTCCTTCACCATTTCTCCCATTCTTTCATAATCTTCCCAAATTTCCTCGACGGCAAATGTTTGAGAACGGGTCATAGTTATAGAAAAAACAGAAAGTATGGTCGCAAAATATAGAAAGCAAATTTTAACCATCATTCGCATATTCTTTGTTTATCTTCAACACAATGACAAATAAGGATTTGTATCAATTTGGAATTTTGAATTAGTTTGTGATAGTTAAAAAGATAAATGATGTGATTTCAATAATTGAAAATTTGATTGCCAGATCGATCAGGTCAAGTTTCTTAACTTTTGGACTAGTACTAATAAATCGTTGGAAATAGATCCTAATAATGCAGGTATCTTATACAACAAAAGAGCAGCTTGCTGATCTTGGTAGATATGACGAAGTAACTTGGTTTGATAAAGCATTGGCGATAAATCCGAATTACTTTGATTCTTTATCAGGTAAGGGTAATGCCATTTACGATCTTAGTCAATATCGCCACGCTTTAACTATTTATGACAAAGCCTTTGCGATAGAACCAGGGAATAATGATATACTAAAGTATAATATCGAGACAAATTGCCGGTACAAACTATAAAAAAATAACAAAATGTGTTAGGATTATCAAGAAATCAAACTTGTATTTTTTAGCCCATAACTATGCATATGCAATTCCCTACATAATATGCACTCGCCAATTGATTTGTTGATTATTCCTCCTTTAGGATACACGACCCAAATCTTGGATTTTTATCATGAATTTATTTCTGCATTCCGGACAAATCAAGAATGCACTCGCATGTGACCCAGATACCGCTGTTTCGTACTCTATTGAAGATAACGAAATGGGATTTGGATAATCGCAATATATACACAGGATTACCATGGAGTTAATACGCTCTATTATTTTCTCTCTGGTATCTATGGCATCGGACAATTGTATCAAATATGTAAATCCACAAAATCTTAATACTAATGGAACGAATTTTTTACAAAGTATAATAAGGTTAAACTTGTCGACATCGCTTTTTAACGTTATAGTTAGAAGTCGGATACTTTTCCAATTTAAAAAACAAAGAATTAGAAACTTTAAGAATTGGAAACAATATATTCCAGGGATGGGGGCAGGGAAGAGTATGGATGTTTTTGAGGAACTATTGATTGCCGATAATAAGATATTGAAAAGTCTGGATAATGCCAAACAAAATCATAAAAAAATCCTTGATATCTTCGCTAGACGTGTTAGTTTGTATAAAGAGTGTGCTGATAAGCAGGACGATCCAATAATTAGGGCAATCATAGACGCCAAGAAATCGGTAATAATGAGCGACATGGGTTTACTAAGCACCCAATATGATATACAATCCGATATTATGAAAATTATTTCTCGCATTGATGCACTTGAGAAAAAACTTCCCCACACTCAAGGCCATGCGCTCCCATGATTGTTCTATCGTTCACTTCTTTATTCATTTGAGATCATGTTTCATAAAGTTCTAGTTCTATAACTTTGTTCTCAACTCCTTATATAAAACCGCCCATCAGTTGTTACGCTCTAAACACAAGCAACTGATGGGATTGGTTTGTAGTTTCTTGTTCATCGTTGAGCCGAGCCCTATCAGTTGCTTTACAAACTAACTTAAGCATATTGGTACAAGTATCAAAGTAATTATTTATTTGAATATCATCTAAATGATTTTAAATTTTTTTGGCATGGATATAAAAATTGTGACGTATTCTAAAATAACGATAATTATCAGTTGTTACCAAACCAAGCTACATTATGATGCCTGTCCTGTGACCTTTTTCTCACTAACACTAACTATATATTGCATCTCATTACGAAACAGACCCAAAAGTCATAGGCATTAAAATTGCTTTGATAATATTTTTATCCCTGTCTTATTTGCTATCGTTCCAGAAACCTCTAGTAGTAACATATTGTCTTTCGGCATCATAAATATTCTTGTACAAATTTTCATCGTCTACATAATTGCGTAAAATACGTGCGGCCGTTTCAACTCCTATGCCATATCCTGATAGTACTGTTAATGCTTTTTTGCCAAAATTATTTATCAACGACGCAGTTTTCCATGCCCTCTCAAATTTGTGATTCTGTTCAGAATCTA
The DNA here is from genome assembly GCA_035250685.1 of Nitrososphaeraceae archaeon. Classification (GTDB taxonomy): domain Archaea; phylum Thermoproteota; class Nitrososphaeria; order Nitrososphaerales; family Nitrososphaeraceae; genus TA-21. The sequence goes on from DATFEX010000074.1 coordinate 4,575, forward strand.
TTTCAGAGCCCTTCAGCTTATTCAAGATTATTTTGGAAAGTTCATAATCGGAAGAAAAAGTAGTCGTTATTAGTCTCGATCCACATTTTTTACAGGATATAGAATCCACCACTTCCCTAGTTTCAACTAATCTTTCCCATTTACCGCATCTTATGCATATCAATCGATGCTTGGTTTTTTCAAGTCTCTCTTTAATGAGTTCTAATACTCCACGTTCGATGCTCAAAGGTGAAGATGATGATTTGGAATGATGCTCAATGATGCTATTAGCCAAGGGTGAAAAAGATGGTAGGTCTAGCCAGTGAATAGATATTTCCTTGTTCCTTACCTTTCGTAATATTTCTTGTGTTGATTGTACATCGAATTTATCATGAATCAATTCCCTTAACGATTCTTTGCTAATTGGAGTTTTAGAATATCTATCATAAATAAATCGAGCCATTCGTTTGTCGTATATTGCGTTCTTGTCAACCAGACCAAATTTCTTTGACACAGTCCAGACTCGCCAATTCAAATTATATGTATTAGTTAAAGATGTAATAAGTATTGTCTCAACGTCATACTCATCATATAAAATTTTCTCTATATTTACTTTCGACAATCTGACAGAAGAACTTAATAGAATTCTATATGGATCTGATTTTGTTTCTACTAGATGTCCTACATACGAAGCTAAAAAGGTTGAAAACAATGATGACAATGTATTGTTTATTTTAGTACCAAGTGTTGAATGGATTACAAGTGCATTTTTAGATATAACGCTTTCTATAACTATGTTTCTAGCGTCTGGAACCACTGGAATTTTCTGCAGTGTGTTTTTGATATCTGATTCAAGTTTTAGACTATTGTCCACGAGAGCCTTATTTCTTAGCTCTCCAACTTGAGTTGCGGTTTCATAATCCACAGGAATCATTTCACCAACCCAATGAGGTATGTTTATTGGAGATCCAAACACTTGTTCGACATTGACTTGGAGTTTGTTCTCATCCACACTTACAATTCGCCACTGAGTACCTTTTAAAATAAAGACGTTACCTCTTTCTCCAAATTCCCCTATAAACTGTTGATCCAAAGTTCCTATCCTCTTCTTCCTTATGACGTCGATTACCTCGAATTTTACTATATTGGGTATAGTTGAAATATTTTCAAAATAATACTTGTATGATTTTATTCTTCGAGCATAGTTCTGACTCTTGGGATCATACTTTATGATTTTAAAACTATCAAGCAAGACCGCGCATTGCTCCAAGTCTGAAAAGGGGAGTTCTCTGAAAGGATAGGCTTCTCTAATAATTTGGTAGACCTCAACTAAATTTATAGGCTCTGATGTTGACATTACAAATCCTACTAGATGATGAGCTGCTACATCCAAGGAATTGAAATGAGTATTTTGTACTTCTATTGATCTATTCTTCATTCTATTAATTATGGACTGGCATTCTAACTCGTCATCCCCACTGTTGGCTATTATCAATCCCTTTGCGGATTTGAAATTAGCATGTCTACTTCTGCCAATTCTCTGTACTAGCTTTGATACCTGTTTGGATGATCCATAGTGTATTACTAGTTCTACCGATCCAATATCCAAACCCAATTCCAATGAAGATGTACAAACAACAATACCCGTAAGACCTTGTCTAAGTTTTTCTTCAGTTTCCTCGCGTGTTTCCCTTGAAAGTGAACCATGGTGGACTTCGATTGGAATCTTGTTTTGGTTTCTTATTGTAGTTCCAATGTATTCTGCCTCATCTCTAGTATTTGTGAAAAGTAAAACGGATCCACAAATTTTGTTTTCAGTTAAATAATTGTATACAAATTTGGCAACATTACTTATAGGACCTTTCAGATATTTTACATCAATATCATAATTTCTGATAGTATTGTCCACAAGAATGGAACATTTTCTGTTAGTTCCGCTAATAAAATTTGCAGCGTCCTTTAAATTTCCAATTGTTGCGGACAAACCTATTCTCACAAGATTATGAGAACTCAAGTTTTGTAAGCGCTCAAGACTTACAGTTAGGTGAGTTCCTCTTTCATTACCAATTAGCTCATGTACTTCATCAATTATTACCCATCTTAGATGTTTCAGAAATGCTTTGAATTTTTCCTGTGTGAGTATTATTCCAAGAGATTCAGGGGTAGTAATTAGAATATGGGGAGGCTTTTTTACCATTTTCTGTTTTGCCGTTCTTGTCGTGTCTCCATGTCTTATTTGAGCATCAAGATTTCTTTTTTTTGCATAATCAATTATTCTTCGATGAACATCGTTGTTTAACGCTCTTAAAGGTGTGATATACAGCACAAAAATTGCGCTATCTTCTATGAAGTCAGTATTTCCTAATCTCTCGCTTTCGAGTAAGGAAAAAATGGGCATCATAGAGGCCTCAGTCTTGCCTGAGCCTGTGGGCGCAACTAGAAGACAATTTTGCTTGCGAGAGATAACCGGATAAGAAATCTTTTGAATTTTTGTGAGATTCTGAAATCCTTCACTTCTAAAGGATTCTACGATCTGTTCATCAACGACATTCATTCAACTTCTTGATTTTTCTGCTTCAGGATTCTGATTTGATTTGATGTTCATTTTCTCGTATAATATAGTTGCGAATAGTCCTGCAATAAACAGGCCAACTGCAATTTGAACCAAAGTATCAAAAGTCATTGATAATTATTCTAGACATACGTTTCTCATTTATAAATCGATTGAAATGGCCAAGACGTCTGGGTTACCATGATACCCTGTCATGATATAAGTTAGTTGAACACACTATGACATTTGAAGTTGGTAAACAGGTCATCCATAACTCTGCCATTACATCATGGACACCCGCCTCAATACTTGCTTACGCGAATGAAAAAACTTGCTTCTTCAATTTCAAGAATTCTTATTGAAGACCATGGAACAGGTGAGTTCTTAAAGAGACTGGCAGATCCTCTGTGGTTCCAATCATTTGGGTGTGTATTAGGATTTGACTGGCATTCTTCTGGGTTAACGACAGTTGTAACAGGTGTGCTACAACGGTCAGTCAATCTGGAGGATCATGGGATCATGATTGTGGGAGGTAAAGGGAGAAAATCAAAATCCTCAAGGAGCCAAATTCCAAATTTGGCTACAATTGCAAATATGACTGGCAAAAAAATTTCCGATCTCCTTTATGCTGACAAGATGACAGCAAGAATTGACAATTCTACTGTTCAAGATGGATATGACCTGTATCATCATGCACTCTTCTTTGATGCAACAGGCGATTGGACCATAATACAGCAGGGAATGAATTCTGACATTAAGATGGCAAGAAGGTATCACTGGATTTCTAATAGGATTGGCTCTTCATTTCTGGCAGAACCTCATTCAGGAATCATAGGTGACAGAATACATCAGGATGTGTTAGACATGACAGCTCATAAGTCAATTGAAACACAGAAAACAACTGTTGATCTCATAAATGGAGATCCTCAAAATCTAATCTCTTCTATAAAAAAATTACAATTACCTAGAATTAAAACAATGGACGATTGGATCTACGGTAAAGACTTTGTAAATGATGCTGATTCAAGTTATGAAATGCCAAGACATCTTAACTGGAAGACTGTGAAGAAAATATATGATATTCAACCCAGAAATTATGAAGAATTCGTTACTATCGACGGAGTTGGACCATCATTAATTAGGGCGCTTGCTCTTATCTCCCAATTGATTTATGGTTCAAAAACTTCTTGGGAAGATCCAGTACAATTTAGTTTTGCTCACGGTGGAAAGGATGGTGTTCCTTTCCCAATTGATAGGAATACCTTTGACAGGTCTATTAAGTTCCTAAGCGAAGCAATTGAAGGAGGGGAAATATCAGGAGAGGAAAAAAGAACCGCACTTAAAAGATTATTCTCAAGTCTAAACTTAATACTTCCAGGATATAGTTAATCGAATTGAGATAATTACAAGTAGTTAACATGTGAGCAGTCTCATTCAGAACATTCAATAAAGTCGGAGATTTTCTCTATAAGATAGTCAACTTGTCGTTATACGAAAATCTCCAAAAAATAAGGAGCATTGTATTACTTTGGTTTAGAGCAATTAGAATAAAATTCATCCTCGCATCAATTATAGCGGTAAGTAATGGAATTGCAATTAGCTATTGGAAGACCGGATCAGTTGATCCTGGCTATGCGTTACTAACCTATTTCGGAATAATGTGTTTGCATATTAGTGTTGATTTACTTAATGATTATTCTGACTTTAAGAGAGGGATAGATACAAGCACAAAGAGAACAAAATATAGTGGGGGGACTGGTGTTATACCCGAGAATCTTATTAATCCAAGGCTCATTTATTGTGTAGGGCTTGTATTTTTAATCTTAGGAGGTTTGACAGGATTGTATTTCGTTACTATAAAAGGTATTGTAATATTAATATTATTATCTTTTGCAATTATTTCCATTTATTTTTACTCTACGAATATAGTAAATGCCGGTCTGGGAGAGCTTTTTGTGGCAATAAAAGGTTGCATGATAGTAATGGGCTCTTATTATATTCAAAGCGATGTAATTGATTTACCTTCCATTTTTGTTGGTATTATTATTGGACTTTTGTCGGCGGTAGTGCTCTTGGTAACATCATTTCCAGATTATCAAGCTGATAAGAAAAGTGGAAGACGAACTTTGGTGATACTTTTAGGTAAACAAAGTTCGGTCAAGATCTTTGCTACCGTCATAATTGTTACGTATGGAATGATCATTGGAGGGGTTATTTTCAATGTAATTCCAGTATTGTCAACTATTGGTCTGGTTTCAATACCATTTGCAGTCAAGGCAATATACCGACTAAGGCAATATAACGATTCTTCTCAGCTAGTCTCGAGTATGGCTAATTCAATTATTTATTCGAGGATATGCGGATTCCTTTTGGCAATAAGTTTTGTAATATGAGAATTAAACATGTTTGTAATATCATAAATACAAATGACCATGATATTATTAAGCGAACAATGATCAATTCTATGAGTGGTAATATTGACAAGAGCTAGTGAACCTGACTTGAAGTCTGAGCTTCGAAAATTGCTAAAAACCAATAGACTTGGAAACTCAATTCATGTATTTGATGAGCTTGATTCAACACAAGATTTTGCTAATGCTTTACCAATCATAGAGTCAGTGAATGGGACTATCGTGATTGCAAAAAAGCAAAAAATGGGAAAAGGAAGAATCGGCAAAAGTTGGATTTCTCCTGAGGGGGGTCTATGGATGTCCATTATTTTTAGACCTGAGTTTAATGCGAATAGAATAATATTTGCTCAATTCATGGGGGCTCTAGCAATAGCTGAATCCATAAAGGAAGTTACCAATATCAAATGTTCCTTAAAATGGCCAAATGATGTTCTGATAAATGAAAAAAAAGTTTGCGGAATATTAGTAGATGTAAACTTGGAAAGTATGAACAAGATAATTGTGATGGGAATAGGTTTGAATGCAAATATCGAGCCTTCTTTGGTGAACAATAAATTGAGTCAAGATTCTATTGATGCTACCTCCCTCAATAAAGAATGTGGTTTTGAGATTGATCTTGTGCAATTGACAAAGTCAATAATTGATAGAATAGAGTATTATTATTATGATTTCCTAACTACAGGAAAATTAATGGAAATAATAGATTTGTGGAAAAAAAACTCTGACATAATTGGAAAGAGAGCAACGGTATATGATGGAAATGAGAAAGTTGTGGGACAAGTCATAGATATTGAAAAGGATGGGTCTTTGTTAATGAAGTTAGGTGATTCATCAGTCAAGCGAGTAACGTACTTTAGTAATGTTACCTTCCGTTGATTTGGGCCTCTGCTCACCTACTGGGAGTAAATAATAATTGTAACTTCAGAACAATATGATGTTCCCCAAGTTTTATCTTTCTAAAAAAAGTAAATTAATTCCTTTATTGAATTATAATTGAACATATGCTTATTTTATGCGCCCGTATTCTCTAATGTAATCTTTCTCCCTTTAACATCATCTTTAACATATTTTTCACAATGACATGCGTCAGTCTCTGCTATACGATAGACACATCTTCCTTTTTTGTGCATGTCCATCCAGTGCCAACTAACATCATGACCGCAGATACAATTAGTCATTTTATTGAAATCTAAAATTTGTATCTTATCCATTCTTGTCAACTATGTTAGTCTTTTTGATATATTATTATCGAGTCTATTCATTCTCTCTCACATTACTTAGGCCTACTCAGAATTAAAAATCAACTAACGGCTTATCTCTTTTTGATTTAAGTTTATAACTTAATAGAAACAGAATAAATAAAATGTATGGGATGAGTTGGCATGAGAATGGTTTCTCCTTCCAATATTGGCAGCGGATCAATAAAGATTCTGAAACTAAAATTCCCTAGAAGTACCGCCTACAATAGAGTAATCATTAACGTTGTTCAGATACTAAACCAAGTTTGCAAACAATGCGATAAACAGGTACCTGCTTTTGCATTGGAACCCATTTGGAAGGTAACGGAAGAACTGGATGTTATCTTACAACACATGAATAAAGGATTGGTCATGACACATAGGAAAAACCTCTTTGTAATACATGCAGACAGGAAACAGACATTTGGAAACAGGTACACACTTGAAAGAGATCCCGATGGATCTAGTTTTGGTATTACAGTTACAGCTTCTGACAGATTTCACGATTTGTTCATTGATGTTTGCCAAAGTGGGAATGTCATTATGAGTTACATAGGACAAACAAAGAATTATCATAATAGAAAAGTGAATGTGGTCGAATTGCAACTTTCCATAGTTCCATCAAATGAAATTAACAGCATTTACACGTACAACTACACGACTCGAAGGACCCATTTGAAAAAGGCAGAATTAGACACATTGAGAAAATTAGAACTCAAGATTAGACGACTCTCCCTTTCTCCGGAGCTCTATGTAAAAATCAGAAACGACAGAGTCTGCAAGATTACTGCAAAGGAATTCAAAATGATGTTTGGAGTTAAGTTGCTAAATGGACCTGAGATAGCAGATAATCGGAACACTCAGGATCTAAAAAACATCAATGATTCATATCGCAGGTTGCGTCCATATATCGACGGTCACCGTTCCTATGACGAAGGGCTCAGAAGTGGCGATCTCCGTAACGTCTCAAAAAAGTCACTCCTAGTCAAGATCCTCGGTCAATTTCACGCTTGCAAAATGCATCTACCACGAGTTGTAATAGTGAGGATAAATGAGAGGATCGGATACGGGTTAACGGCGGGACAATACATCGCACCTGGAACGATAATAGGAGAATATGGTGGGGAGATTGTAAAGGTGATTCCTATAACCTCTAATGAAAATATTGATAATACATATTTTGCTCCTTATTCTATAGACGAAGTTCCCAATAGTGAGATGTATGTCATAGATGCGAAAAAAGCTGGAAATTCTACAAGATTTATCAATCATTCAGATGATAATTCAAACGCTGTGTGGATACCTGTCTTTGATGGAAAAAAATTTCGTTTGATAGTTGCGGCCACAAAAGCTATCCAGGAAAGCAAACAGATTCTCTTAAAGTATCGTCTCAGTTACTGGTTAAATCCACATATCCAAAACCCTGTTCCTACTTCCTGATATCTTCCAGCTACCATATAGTCGGCTTGATAGACATTCAATGTCTCTCTGAAATCAAATTTAGCTCTTGGGCGTTTTAGAAAACTTGAGAATCGATTTAAACTATTTCTATATGATATACAGTAAAGACTATGCTAGAATAATCTTTAGCGCTAATTTATCTATTAGAAGTTTAATAGTATCTATTGTAATTTATTGCTAGGCGCGACTTTTTCAAGAAATAATGTCATCATTCTTCTTATGATAGCAATAATAGGTATCGGACTCTCGATACTCTCATATCAGTATTCCTCTTTTACGGCAAATGAAATTGCTAATATCTCATCACAAGATGTACGGTCTAATGCCAGAATCGAGGTTTATCAGCTATCCCGTATTCTTGTTAGAAGTATGGAATCAATTTCCAATAACCTACAGGGATTGAGCAATTCAATAACACTATTGGATATTAAAAATGATGATGTCCAAAGATTATTCGATTCAGCTCAAACGTCAACTAAGGATTTGACAAATGGATATTATATGTTTGATATGAACGGAGAAATTATTTCTAAAACAAGTAACAACTCTATTGACGCAAGTTATTATGGTATCCAAGCAAATTCATCTGATGTCTTTTTATCTCCAAATACGCGTAATACAACTTATTATAGCAGTATCATTGATGTCAATAATCAGTTTCCATTACTCTTCATATCATATCCTGTTCTAAAAGATAACGTTACGATCAATGATAGTGCCTACAGGTCTAATGTTTCAAATTTTGAAGGAATAGTATTTACTACTATTGATTTATCCAAGCTTGGAGACTTCTTACAGAAAGAGTTATCCCCTGAATTTGCTAGCAATGTTGGTTTAATTGATAAGAATGGTGTTATTTTGTATTCCCAGAATAGGAACGTAGTAGGAAAGAATTACCTCACTCCAGAATTTCAGGATCTTATTCCTCCTGAGATTAAAGATATCTACAATAATATCTTGACCACTTCATTGACCGGTGGTTCGGGATTGAGGGATATTTCATTTAACGAAAACATGACTACAATTGCCTACCAACCAATTACTCTGGATGGTGAATTCCTGTGGTCTTTGTATATTAGCACTCCCCACAGTCTAGCATCTAATGTTGGTTACCTGATTAATCAACAGGCAAATTTTAGCACTATTGTAATAATTGTAGTTGGTTCGATGGCCTTTGGTATTGCCTTTTTGATACTATCGTGGAACAAACGATTGGAAGGTGCGGTGGAATCCAGGACAGTTCAGTTGAAGAAAACAAATGAATCTTTAATTGAATCAAATAGTTTACTTGCCTCGGCAAATAAACAACTGGAAATTCATGATAACATGCAAAAGGAGTTCATTAATGTGGCAGCACATGAGTTGCGAACTCCAATAATGCCAATTTTGGGTGAAGCAGAATTAATAGAAAACGATATCAGTGATAATGAATTTGCAAGTGTAAGTAAAGAACAGATCTCATCAATAATTCGTAATGCAAAAAGACTTGACAGGTTAGCCGCAGATATTTTAGATGTCACAAATATCGAGGGAAAATCACTAAAATTAAACAAGAGCACTTTTGATATCAATGAAATTTTATCAGAATTAGTCACAGAATATTCAAGACAGATTGAAAATGATCAGTCTAAGGGCAAGAGGGTCAAGATACTATATGAGCCAATTCATGTAAGAATATTTGCAGACCGATATAGAATTACACAGGTTATCTCAAACATTATTAATAATGCAATAAAATTCACTGAGCAAGGATCAATAACTATTGAAGTAACTATGATTAGTGACGAGCTAAGAATAAAGATAACCGATACTGGTAAGGGTATAGATAAGGAAATAGTCAATCGCTTGTTTGACAAGTTTGTCTCTCGCTCAGAACAGGGAACTGGATTGGGGCTGTTTATTTCCAAAAACATAATGAAATCCCACGGTGGAACAATTACTGGATTTAATAATGAAAATGGTACTGGAGCGACATTTGTTTTTACTTTACCATTAAATAATATCACAAAAACTAGTTAGTTGTACTTTCTACCTTATCTTAGTCTACATACGATTGAAACATCGTTAACATTGGTGCCTGTGATTTTGGTGTATATGGCCCCATTCATATTGTTAAACAAAGTATTGCTGTCGTGATTTTTGAGATATTTTGATATTTTTAATCCTTGTTGAGTTATACGCAGCATCATTTGTGGATTTACTACTGCTCCTGCAGCCGTTGAATTTCCGTCAATGCCATCAGTACCAAAACTAGTAATAGTAAAATCCATTTCCTTATTTAGATTCTTAAAGAGTGATGTAGCTGAAAGCACAGCTTCTTGATTCCTGCCTCCAATACCATTTGTCCTGTTTTTCAAATCAACAGTGGTTTCACCACCTAAAACAAACGCATATGGAGTCAAGATTGAGGGAAAATCATTCACAAGTCTAAAGAGAAAACTGCCGAGATCCGCAGCTTTTCCTGTGAAACTAGAACCTAAATACATTGTCTTTATTCCTTTTCTTTCTAAAAATAATTTAATATTTTGGCATGCAATAGTGTTATTGCCAATAATAACGTTATTAATATTAGAAAATATGCGATTTCCTGGTTTTGGAGTGTCCTTGATATATCCTGAAATTCCATCAGATACTAATTTCCTAAGTTTAAAAGATACTATCTTATTGTTGTTCCAAATTTTGTATTTTACAAGTACTTTTTTGGCATCTTCAAATGTGGTCAAATCTGGTACTGTGGGACCTGAAGCGATTACATCAATTTTGTCATTAACCACATCTGATAAAATTAACGTCAATAGTCTGAATCTGCGATTGACTATTTCTGCGAGTCTTCCACCTTTTACTTTGGACAAATGCTTTCTAACTGTGTTCATCTCGTCAATTGTTGCACCTGAAGAAAGAAGCTTCTTAGTTATCTTTCGCTTTTCTTTCAAGTTTATGATGTCTATGGGCAATGGCATTAGGGCAGAGGCTCCTCCTGATAATAACATTACCACGAAATCATTTTTTTTCACTTTTTCAAGAATTTGTAATATTCTTTCTGTACCTAAAACTCCATTGGAGTCTGGGATTGGATGAGACGCATGTGTTACTGTGCACAGTTTGTTTTTTGTTGATATTCCATATGGAATTGTAATACAGCATGACTTCACCTTCTCTTTCTTTAATATACGCATAAAGGCGTCTGACATAGATGCTGTTGCCTTTCCTGCTCCAACCAAGTAGATCGACTTGAAACCTCCAAGATTGAAATCTATCTTTTTTCCGCTGAAATCAGTCACGGTTAAATAATTACGCTTTACCAGTACGGATTTTTTTATAATGGATGTGGGATTAACCGATTGTAATCCTGCTTCTATGGCCTCCAGTGTTAAGGATAACGAACCAGAGTAGTTATTTTTGAGTATCTCAGTCTTATTTTGTATTTTCAGATTCGTCATAAATTGACAATTTACATCATGTATTAAAAGAGTATAACCCAAATCCCAGTTAACAAATAAATAAATATTTTGAATAAACTCGGCGTCCAAGGAATAATAAAATTTTTACAATAACGGAAGGGCTTCTTACTAAATTTTCCAAGCTAGGGTAGAGTTTAGCAATATTATTGTTTATAGAATTAATATGTGCAGGATAGAAAAGGTCTGTAAACATTAATGAGGATAACACTAGTAAATAAGAGATAAATGGTTGCGGATCTTCGTTTGCGTGGAACAATGGGAAGAAGGGGATTAATGTTTGTGTCATACTACGGAAAATCCAGAGCATTTATAGCAAATTACCGGTCTTGGAGGGAATATGACTCGGTAGGAAAGACTGCAGAGGTCGCTTCATCGATTATTAGTCACGAATCTATTCATCTGGCATTGAACAAGTTTTCTGTTCATGCTTCTGACAAATTAGATAATCTATTTGGCAGATCAAATTCATGGGAAATCTATCCTCATGGGTTAGGGGATCTAAATAAAACAAGAAAAGGAAAACGCACAAATAGGAAATTCCGGCGCATTCCTGAAAACTAAGATACTCTGGGGACAGAGTTAGGAGCAATAATAATGATTAAATTGGCTGGTGTAAATTTTGGAAGATATGCCACCGATTTACTATACTCCACAAGATGCCAACAGAGTATTACCCGAAGTAAAAAAACTATTTTCTAGCATTACTGTTCAGAAAAATAAGGTGATTAAACTTCAGGAAGAATTACAACGACTGGTTAACGATGGTACAAAATTCACTCCCTTCATAAGTAAGAAACAAGAGCTGAATAGGGCTGTATTCAAACTGTATGAAACGATAGCAGAATTAGAAAATAAAGGAGTAATGATAAAGAGTGTTGACGAAGGTCTTTTGGATTTCCCATCTCTGAGGTTTGATGAGGAAGTATGGCTTTGCTGGAAAGAAGGCGAAAATGAAATAAAATTTTGGCATAGAAAAGACGAAGGTTTTATGGGCAGAAAACCATTGGCAACAACCAATATAATTGATCGTTAGTAAGAGCACTAAAAACTTACCTAGTCCATAAGTTACCAATCAATTAGAACTGTTAGTCTGCTTATTCGTATTTTTTGAATTTATCTTCGGTTTTCGATAAATGCGTCTTTGCGCCATTCATTAGAGTTGAGGGCTATCTCAGAAGATTTAAATCCTGTTTTAGAACATCCTGTAATGGTAACTATCATAAATGCTTAAGAATTTTATTTCCGGCTCTCAAGACTTTACATTTAATAAGAAAAAAATTAATACTAACAAGAACCCATTTGAAATTTTTAAACAAATTTACATGAATTATGAGAATGCATTCATTTTAGAATCTTTAACCGGACCGAAGGAACTTTCAGAATTTTCAGTAATAGGATTTGACCCAGAATTTACTGTAAAATGTAATAAAGAAACATTTCAAATTTATAAGAAGGGAAAAATAGTTTCCAAAAAGAAGGTAAAGGATCCACTTGCTGAATTGAAAAGAATCATGCCAATAGTTAATGAGAAAAGATTGCGATATATCGGAGGTGCGGTAGGATATGTAAGCTATGACACAATCAAATTCTGGGAACAGTTACCATCAAAAAGAGCAGATAATTTGTTCCCTCTTTTGGAATTCGGAATTTATACTGATGGTTTGATTCATGACAGGAAAGATAAAGCGACTTATTATTTCCACATTGGTAAAAAATCAAGACTTGTTGAGTTAGAAAAAATCTTAGATTCCAAATCAAAAGACTTGGATAAATCCTTCTCATTCTCAAAGCCAGTCTCGGGAACTACCAAAAGTGATTTTATTTCCAAAGTGAAGAAAGCAAAGGATTACGTTTACAATGGCGAGGTCTTTCAAGTAGTAATTTCACGAAAGTTCATTTTTAATGTCGAAGGAGATCCAATGATGCTATATGAGAATTTAAGAAAATTAAATCCATCACCATACATGTATTTCTTTAAGCGTAAAAAAAGATTTATTATCGGTTCAAGTCCTGAAATGCTACTTCGAGTAATAAATGACAAAATTGAAACATTTCCAATAGCAGGAACAAGACCAATTACAGCAAATGAGAGTCAAAATAGAAAGTTAGAGAAAGAACTATTAAGAGACAAGAAGGAGCTGGCCGAACACACTATGTTGGTGGATTTGGCGAGAAATGATCTGGGCCGGGTATGCAAGTTTGGGTCCGTTCAACCTAAGGAGTTAATGATAGTTAAAAGATTCAGCCATGTACAGCATATAGTATCGCATATCACCGGTGATCTTTATAGTAAATACGATTGTTTTGATGCATTCAGATCTTTATTTCCTGCAGGGACAGTTTCTGGAGCGCCCAAAGTAAGAGCAATGGAAGTAATTTCCGAGTTAGAAGAATCTTCTAGGGGTCCTTATGCTGGCGCATTGGGATATTTTTCATTCAATAGATGCTGCGATTTTGCGATCATAATCAGATCGTTATTTATTAATGGAAACAAGGCGTTTATTCAGGCTGGTGCAGGAATCGTCATGGATTCTATTCCAACAAATGAATATCTCGAAACAGAGCATAAAGCCGGAGCATTGCTTTCTGCTATGAAAGCAACCAGAAAGCAGAGGAAATAATTTATTTCCTGCAGATTAATTTCTTTAAATCCTGATTATATAGGTAAGACTAAAATGGATTATACTTCCCTAAGTTTAGTATTATCAAAAGGCTTTGAATTCAACCAGTTGTATCTGAAATAATCAAGACACCATTCATGAAACAATCCATTGTTCTCTTTGTGGAAACTATTAGAAAATGCTCCATTCATATCCGTCTCACCCTTTATGTTTGGAAACATCACTAATGCCTTTTTTTCATTTAATACCACAGAGACCTTTAATTCTTCTACCATTTTTCTTTCAACCAAACCATTCTTCAATAATTCTGGGAAATTGATTTCGTTTAGAAAGTCTTTACCTTTTTTAGGTACAACTGCATTCTTGGGCAGAATGTAGTTAAACTTGATTTTGCGTTCTTTTACTATATTTGCGGCTACTTCCATAAGATCTAGTGGAACTTGAGGAATCATGCCATAAATATACTCCTCAGAATATCGATACATTTCCTTGATTTCTTCCATTACTGCAACAAAGCCCTGGATATAATCACTATTGTCCAACGATCCAATCCGTTGTACAAACTTCATAGGAAGATCCGCAAAATAATGATCTGAAAAATAATTCTTATTTTTCGAGAGAAAATTAATGGACGGAATCTGTGTCATTATAGTATTCCCAAATGTCGTTAGAGAGTACGCGCCACTGGAATCTTTGCTTACTATTCCAGCCTCCATAAGTCTATTAAAATTTCTATGAGCTTCCTGCATAGTTATCCCCAGATGTTTTGCAATTAAAGTCAGATTCATGCTAGACCTTTTTAGCGCATTTATTATCTGGAGTCGCTGGGAATTGGATAATTCTATGAATGTTTTTTCAGAGTCTTCGAAAACAGACGCAGAGTCTTCCATGTCTATTACAATTATGTTCATCTTTATAAGTTAATTTTCAAACGGCCTGTTTTGTGAAAGAATTGATGGTGCTTTATTTATAAAACGTGTTGTAGAATCTTAGTAATCGGTATGTGGAGTTATTCTAGGGCCGGCGTAAATATCCGGAAAATACGGAGAATACAACGTGATATTGGTAAACTGGTTTCCACTACTCATTCTTCTGTTGATAATAAGAACTGGCGCGTTTGGTCTGGTTATGGACATTACGCAGGTTTGCTTGAATTTCAGTCCAAGGTTTATGCCCTACATACCGATGGAGTAGGCACCAAAATCATTATTGCACAACTGATGAAAAAATTTGATACCGTGGGTATTGATTGTGTCGCCATGAACGTAAACGATGTGATTTGCGTTGGAGCTGTACCAATTGGTTTCCTGGACTATATTGCATTAAAGAAACCTGATAGTTACCTTATAAGAGAGCTGGTGAAAGGGGTAGCAAAAGGTGCGAAGGAGTCTCAGGTGGCAATAGTAGGAGGAGAAACTGCAATACTCCCGGATCTTCTTAATGAAAAAGAAGAAGACACCTTTGATTTAGTAGGCTCTGTCTTTGGAGTAACTGACAAGAAATCATTAGTCATGGGTAACAAAATATCGCAAAGAGACGTCATAATTGGATTAGAAAGTAATGGTCTGCATTCAAATGGCTATTCTCTTGCTCGTAAGGTTTTACTTCCAAAATACAAATTGAAAAATTCTCACAAGTTCCTTGAATGTTCTATAGGTGAAGAACTATTGAAACCTACTAGAATATACGTTAAGCCCGTTCTTGAAATGCTCAAGAAATTAGATTCTATCCATGGACTTGCACATATTACCGGAGGTTCATTTGCCAAGCTATCGAGACTAAATAACAAAGTCAATTATAACTTGGACAATCTTCCCCAACAAGAAAATATATTCAGTCTCATTCAGCAGACAGGAAAGATATCCGTTAAGGAAATGTATTCCACTTTTAACATGGGAGTTGGATTTTGTATTATTGTTTCAAAATCAGAAATAGACAATGTGGAGAAAATACTAGAAAAAAACAAAGTAAGATACCAACAGATAGGAAATATCACCAAAGGAAATGGTGCGGTGTCTATGATAAAAGATGGAAGAAAATATGTTCTTACTGAGTGATTGATTATCTGTGAATATTCCTGTCTAATCTATCATCAATGCTGTTTATCTTCTGTTTAGTCACAAACAATCCTAAGAAGCAATACCCGAGCCTATCAAGCGCCATCTATCTGCAATTCTTCTGCTTATTGCTACTCTATTGTTGCTGACCATGCAAACTGGTTTCTTTAGTTTAATTTCTACAGTTTGATTCTTTACATGTGTAACTGTACCAAGAGTAGCCGCAGTCCCAATATTAAGGCGCAAAGATTCCTTCACTTTAATCGGATCGACCTTGACGAGCTCCTGCGTTCCTACGGCAGTTTCAAAAAGGTTTAGTTCTATGGTAACGTCATAAAGATCAGGAGGAAGAGAGCTTGGCAATCCTACCAAGGAGCCTATCAATGAATCACTCTTAACTAGGTATGGATCCAACATTGTTCCAAGAGCCACCAATCCCCCCGGTTTTACAACTTGGACAATTCCTGCTCCCGTACCTAGGGATGAAATCTTTGACATTATTGGTTCGTATTTTCCTTTCTTTTCATCATATAATCCTGGCCGGATTTCGATTTCGTCTCCTGTCTTGAAATCTCCCTGGATTAATGATCCGCCAATTACTCCTCCTCTTACATCATTTATTGGTAAACCGGGTTTGTTGATATCAAATGATCTCAGTACATGCATCAAAGGTTCAGAATTTTTTGATCTTTCCGGTGTCTTGATATTAGTTTGTATAGCCTCGATTAACGCATCAATATTTAATTTGTGCTGTGCAGACACCGGGATAATTGGAGCTGTATCAGCTACACTTCCCTTGACAAAAGTCTTAATTTGTTTATAATTCTCTATTGTTTCCTCATAAGATACCAAATCGACCTTATTTTGGACTAACACAATCTGTTTTATGCCAAGTGTTTGTAAAGCGAGCAAATGCTCTCTTGTTTGTGGTTGTGGTACCTTTTCATTTGCCGCTGTGACCAAAATTGCTCCGTCCATTAGCGCCGCTCCTGATAGCATATTTGCCATTAGACTTTCATGACCAGGAGAATCAACAAAACTAACGACCCTCTCAAATTCTGACTTTTGCCCACAATTCTTGCACTCAGGTTGTGTAGAATAGCCGATTGGTGGAGGGCAATTCTTACATTTGTAAAATGCAGCATCGGCATATCCAACCTTAATGGTAATTCCTCTTCTTAATTCCTCACTATGTCCACTGGTCCAAACACCAGTTATTGATTCAACAAGGGTAGTTTTTCCATGGTCTACATGTCCGGCTGTTCCAATATTGACACATGGTTGATAACCATACTGATTAACATACCATTCAGGCAGAGTTTCTTTCCAATGCAATAGATATAGTGAAATTTTACAGAGATATTAATTTACTTAATGATAAAGTCAGAAAATATTGTAAGTGTTGTATTGCAGGTGGCTATTCTTCCTTCTTACTGGGTTCTTCCGTCTCGGCTTCGGCAATGACGGGTAAGTTTCCTTCAGTGAGTAAACAATTAATCTGGTATATTTCTTCTGTAATCATATTTCCCCTAACCAATTTTCTTTTTCTAATTCCTTCACGATCATCTCTCATTCCTGCTCCTTTCGATAACAAGACATATTTTTTTACACCACCATGGACGTCACTTCTAATGGGGGTTCCAGATTTATCACTACCTCCTTTAAGTTGGATCTTGCCGGAAGGTATACCGACAACTGATGAATCAATAATTTCTCCTACTCTTAGTCCAACCAGTGGCTGAGCTTCTTTGTCCTTTAGTTCCTTGCTAACACTTTTACCCTTTTTATCGGAGATTATTACCTTAAACTGAGTCAATATGCAAAGAACCTGCATTAGAGCGCTAATTAATCTTTACGACCTGAATTATCTTAAATGCTTTAATAAATGATATTCTCAAAAATATTAGTGCAAAGCGAGGATAAGAAAGTCGAAAAAGAAAGAAGGTGTATGAGGTGTGGATTTACGATGTTTAGCATCCAAAGCTGTCATCTCAGATGTGAAAATTGTGGATCAGAGTTAACATGTTCTGATAAAGGTCTGTTTTGGTAAATCTTTAAAGTGGAATTAGAGGATTCAATAATTTAAAATTCGGCTAATTACCGATTGAAGATAAAAAATTGATTTTCGATTTAATATCTGACTTCAAACGTTACCTCTAAACTGAAAATTATCTGCCATGTTTTCTGCCTTGATTTTCATCTTTTCAATATAATTTTGATAGCTATCAGAATAGCCACATTTTTTGCACTTTATAGTTGTCATGTCGTCGCTTACTTGAGCTTTGTCATTGCATTGAGGACACTTTGCATCTAACAAATCAAAATAAAGTCATCTTCTCTTATTATTATATTTTAATGATTAAATTTGAATATTTGATTGTGCCAATAATGGTGTTGCCTTGATAACTATGATCTCTGAATTGGGATTATTCTTGTTAAGTTTTTCAAAATCAGACTTGGAACACGAAACAACAATGAGCTTTTTTTCACTTGAATAAAAATCAAACATGGAATCCTGTCGTTCCACATCCCCTACGTAGTCTCTTAATCTAGATTCTAATCTAGATAGGATTTCCAGTCTATCCCCTCTCATTTCATTTGGATCGAAGGTCCATGATATTATTGCCTTTGTCTTACTAGCTTTCAATTCGTATTTCTTGAGAAGAATCTTGATTTGCTCGGTCAAATGCTTGATGTAATTTTCAACTGTTGCAATATTGCCTTTGAGTAATAATGTGAGGGGAGAAATTCCAGTTAGGGATGATAGAATAGTATTCAAGTCAAATAAACCGCTCACAAGATCATCAAGATACATATCACCAAATGATTGATTTTCCATGGTCTTAGATTGAAATGTATTATCGGCAAATTTGCATATTTCAAAAATTGGTGACATCAACCCATAATGTCTAAGAATTCTTATACAATAGATGTACTCCGCAGATTCAATATCAACAACCTTTAATGTCTTTTCAGGATGAAGCTCGCTAAGCATACTTTCAAGGTTGGAATTCATTTCAGAACGCGTTCCAATGATTGATTCAAAGACGTTCTGCGAAATAGAGCTAATTGGCAGGTAGTGATAGAAAATATTCTTCCCAACACTAAGACCTGTCCTGTGCTCAATCAAAGTAATGTTTTCATTATTTACGCCAAAACCTGCTGGAACTGTGTATATTATTGAGCTATCTTTGTTCACATGTTTTATTACGTCCTGAAATTTAGATCCAATGTGATTCTTTGCGTCAGGCCAAGATTTTCTAATTCTGGGAGTAAAGAAAATAAAAGCTGCATTATTTATGGCTACGTCAAATGGCTCAAAATCCAATAGAGTTTCATCCTGAATAAATGAGGTTACGCTAGAATATGTCTTGGCAATATCTGGTTTAAGTGTAATTGCCATTCCTGATGAGTCATCGATAATTGAAACAGGTATACCTTTGTTGGAAATATGAGATGCAATCTTGTATCCCTCTGTACTTAGGCCATATACCGCTACCCTCAATGAACTAGCACTCACTTGAATCTCCAGCCACTTATCCGCATATTTTTGTTCCTGCACCAAAATTAAGATTGGTTGAAGAAAAGTTTTTTCCATGAGTTTACGTATACATGGTGCGTGAGAATCTGGTTTGACGTTTTAACCCCAAAACAAGTTATGTTTTTCAAACATTCAGTCGATCTACTCAAAGAAAAAGATCACGAGCTACTATGTACGGGAAGAAATTATCGCGAGTGTGTAAAATTATCAAAATTAAAGAAATTAGATCTTAAGATAGTCGGAAAATTCGGTGGTTCATCAAAGTATGACAAACTAAGAGCAAATTCCAGTAGGATTTTTGAGCTTGCTAAGGAGATAAACGATTTTGAACCTGATTTATGTGTCAGTTTTTCGTCGCCAGAAGCTGCCCGAGTAGCATTTGGTTTGGGAATTCCCCATGTTACATTTAGTGATTCTCCTCATGCCCACGCTGTCCAGAGGTTGACAATTCCATTTGTAAATTATCTATTATGTCCGTGGATTATTCCGAATTCTGCTTGGAAAAACCTGGGAATCTCAAATAATCAAATAATTCATTATCACGCACTTGATCCAGTGGCCTGGATTAAAAATGAAACGAAAATGAAAGATCAAAAACAATTGAGGCGAAAGTACGGTATTTCAAAAAGCAATATCATAGTCATTAGACCAGAAGAAAGTAAAGCCTCGTACTTGATTGACAAAGATAATAATGTAGATAGAATTTTACGGTCAATTGTCTACAACTTTCACAAAACTTCAGACATTTTGGTATTGGGTAGATATGAAGATCAAATAAAACATCTTAAAGAAAAATACGATGATAAGGTAAAGGTCCTTGAAAACGTAGTTGATGGATTGGAGCTAATATCACTGGCAGATGTGTTTGTTGGTGGGGGCGGGACAATGACTGCCGAATCTGCATTACTCGGAAAACCAACTATTTCTATTTCTCCAATCAAATTCTATGTCGACGATTATCTTGTCAAAGTTGGCTTAATTCGAAAAATCACAAATTCATCGCACATTGTAGAATTATTACATGATATGCAATCTGACAATAAATTTAAAACTAAACAAAAAAGTAGAGCAAAACGCATACTAGACCAAATGGAAGACCCTGCGGATAAATTGATGGATATCGTTAACAGATTCGTAGCTTTATAAATCAGATATTCCATAAAAAAATGTCCGGCAGCCCGGTAGAGAATTTAAAATTCGCTGAATGTAGTGGCCAAGCATAGAGGCCTTTGGAGCCTTTGACCCCAGTTCGAATCTGGGCCGGGCTAATTTGATTCGCTTCTAGTATCAAAACTATAACGGATAATTGAGTACAATTAGACTCATTATTTGGGGATAGAAAAGTTGAATGTATCTTACAAATTACTAGACAAATATGAGAACACTCTGCACTACAATCATCGTTAAAGAACAATGTTTGGAAACTAAAAAGTTAATGTAGTAAACTTTCCCTTTTATGGAACAAATTTGATATTCATGAATTATATTCTTTTGTAGTATCAATAAGCTCATTAATATTTGAAAAAAGCTGTAAAAATCTTAAGCCCTTTTCAGTAATTCTATAAAGATGCTCATCCTCTTCAAGA
Organism: Nitrososphaeraceae archaeon; assembly: GCA_035250685.1. Lineage (GTDB taxonomy): Archaea > Thermoproteota > Nitrososphaeria > Nitrososphaerales > Nitrososphaeraceae > TA-21. Next base: position 25,481 of record DATFEX010000074.1, read on the forward strand.
TTTAATAAACCATTTTCAAGCATTATGGATAGATATTTTTTGAGTTGGTAGTGAGAGAGAAAAGACTTGTACATTATGGTTGTTATGCCTACTCCCTTTGGATCATTTGCAGATTGTAAAATTGAGGCAAAAATATCCGTCCTACTTCTGTATTTCATTTTAAATGCTTTTGTAAATACACAATCAATTTTAATATGTCTTGTGGATGTTTGCAGAGGCTAAAGCCAGAAGCTACATAATTTGGCAAAAAGTAATAAGGAAACAAGATAGATTATTCTTCAGAATTGGAAGATACTCAAATTAAATACAAAATAACGCAACTCTCAGATAACGGTATTAACATTACTTTGTCTCTGATTGAAGATGTCGAGCTCGAATCAGTTTCACAACAGCAACTTATGCTGGAAGCTATCGATCGATCTATATCTGATGAAGATGTAAAGAAGCAAATAAAGCCTATCCTAGAGGCCATACTACGTTCCCAACCACAAACGGTTATCAAGACTTATCCAAAAACAATTATTCAGATTAATATGCCCAGAAAGAAGTATGAAAATATTGGAAGCCCCAGTGTAGGAAACAAAATTTTGATTGATATTAAACAAGATTCTAGACAAAATTAAGACGAATATTCATCCTGCACACAAGATATTTTCTCACTTGAAAGCATATTGAGATTAATGCAACTGAGAGTATGGATGATAGCAACTAACTAGAGCTATACAGAGTACATTATTCCGCCCGATACTATAGGAACTGAGTCCATATTTGCAATTTCTTTTATCCTAGCTATAAGCGCATTAAACCAAAGGCTATCAATCCCTTGACTCCAGATAGTTATCTTTTTGTAATCCCTCTTAACTCCGTCATTAAAAAAGCCGTTACAATCTTCCACAGTGATATTGTTGTACTTTTGACTTATCTCATCAATCAATTGTTCTGCTTGATTTACGAGGTATACTATAGTGAGTGTAGGAAACGGGATAGTGTTCGAAGATGTTGAGGAAATATCTTCTGCCATTCTAGTTCAAGTAATTAATAAGATCAATATCTTGTTTTCGTAGATGAGGTGATTGTGTTTGGCTGAAACAAGCTCAAATAACATAAAGATGTGATTTCAGGACATAAACACTGATATATTTCTAGGTTTTAGATCTTGTTCCATGAACGACGTCGAATTCTTAAATCGACTGTTGGAGATTAATCCTGCCTTGAGATTTTCGGGGCTGGTCGAAAAGTCAGGACATCTAAACTCAAGTGTGATTAGAGATGGAACTAATGAGCTTCTTAAAGGTAGAAATCCAGAAATCAGCTATTCTCAATCGGCATACATTGTAGACCTACGGAAAATATTTGAAACTGAATTGGGGAATCTTAACTCAGTCGTTTACATCTATGACAAGGTCATAATGTTTAGCATTCCAATAAAAAATCATATAGTTGTCATTTCGGCAGATCGCGATATCGATATTGGTGCAGTATTGAACCAAGTACAATCATTCATAAAAAATAGTGAAGCCGAATTAGACTTTGAGTTACCTCTAAAAAATATTAGCCAGGAGAAAAAAGAGAGTGTCAGGAATTTATACGATTCAGGAATATCTGATGAAATGATTGCAGAACAGGTTGATCTCAATTTAGCCACAGTCAAGAGTTTGATAAAAACAATTACAACCAATTCAAAATAGTTTATTACTAACTATTAGAATCAAAAACTCATGTGTTTTCAACTATCACAGGATAAGAATCTGCGAACAATGACATATTATCCATAAGCATTCATTTCACTTTCGGTGTCTTGAGTTTTTATCTTGGTAATTTCTTTTTCAATTTTTTCTGCTTCCTGTAGTAGTAATGGAATATTGCATGAGACACCTGGGACAAGTTGGCTTATAGTTGTCGATAACTCAGCTGCAGCCCTGAAATCCGGGATACCCTCAACTATCTTTACCAATAAAATTATTGTGTCCATATCCAGTTCTGAACCTTGATTTAACAAAACTGCTGGGATTCCTCCTACGGTACCATTTTTGAGTAAAGAAATTTTCGCATCTTTTAGTCTGTTTCTTGCACCAACTGTATTTCCTATACCCGCTATGGAGTATTCTTTTGAGCTAGATGGATTGACTTGCTCTGGTGGATTGACTACGTTACCTGAACTGATTATTAGATCGCATCCGTTATCTTTGGCCCAATTTAACATGGTAGTCCCAATCAAGAAGTATAATGATGGATCTATGCTAATTTCAGAAATAAAGATTGAAGTCTTTAGTTCTTCATTTGCATATATCCTTACGGGAAAGTAAGGGATTGAATTTCTAATAACGGAAAGTTGAGAAAATAAAGGCGATTCTATAGTTGCTATGAGCTGGGTATTAATTGAGTGCAATATGCATTCAGAAGCAATAGTATTAGTAATACCTGTAGTTGCAAATCCATCTATGACTGTTCCACCTTTGAGATTCATTTTCTTTAGCGTCTTAATCACAAAGGATTGAGAATTGGACATTAAATTACAATAATAGGTACTAACTTAAGAATATTAATGCACAAATGAAAGAATTTCTGATGATTCTTTAGTGGTTTGTTCTAAGTAGGCAATTAATGTCCTAACAGGTTGAGTATGTTGTCAAATTTTTCTTGATTCATTTCAGTTTTATAGTCCTTTATTTTCTTGACTATTTGATCTCTGTCACTAGTGATAGAACCTTTAAGCCTTGAGTATATTGGACCATTTAGTAGAATAGATTGCGAAGCGCTTGTTATGTTACTCACTCTTCTACGAGTACTAGAAGTTTCAAAATCCAAAATTGTAGGCTCATCATGCTTGGATATTATGACGTGATGATCAAGCCTATTTAGCTGACCATGATCTAGTTTTAGACAATCTAGGAGATAGCATTGCTGAAGGATAAGAGCAGTGCATTTTACGATTCTCTTTTTTGAGATCCGCGCTGACTGGTACCAGTCAATTATGTTTGATCCACTGACAAGTTCCATCAGGATAAAATTTTCAGAGAAGTTTACAAGAAAGGGACCCACTCCGCAAGAGTTAGCAAGTGATTGGTAAACTACTTCATCATACATGTTCGGCCTGTTGGCATCAGTTCTTCTTATCTTTAGGGCAAAATATTTTCTCTTATATCTTGCTAAAGTTACCAAACCAACAGAACCCTTACCAAGAATGAAAATCTTGTTTAATTGTAAGCTCCCTGTAGAGAAAATACCATTGATATCCAATGATAGTAACTCTGTTTTTCTATTTTCAAAGGTATTCTGATCAAATAAAGGATAAGTCAATAGAAATTTTAGGCTTTCCCTATTTTTGATGTCTAATAAATTCTCCATCGTTAATCATATGGTTAATTGCAGTTACAACGAAATTGTTTAATTTCTTCTCACTTGCTAGGTATATTGAATAACCACTTTTAAGATCTGATGTAATTCCAACTTGATTACCCGAATTCATACCTTTTTTAATAATTTGATCAGCATGTTTCTTTATTGATATCAGTTTTGTTTCTTCAATACTTACAACTCTCATGTTGTCCGTCCATATCATAATGGAGTTACTTCCTCTTTTATTGATATAGGAATCTGTTTCTGATTTCAGATAAACTTCAGGTCCTTTATTCACACTAATTTTTGAAAGATTTTCAAATTCAATCATAAAGATAAACACTGCATGCTTTTCTTCATCTGTAAAGCAAAACTTTTTGATTATTTCAAATTTTGAATTTGACAGCATCTTTGAAATGCTTGATAATTTTCTTTTGAGCTGACCCCATAAAATATCTGGACTCCTTTTCTGGACATTAAATTCTATAATTAACAGGTTTGATTCAATTTGCTTTATGATATCGGGATTGAGTTTACGATTTCTTGTCATGAATTCTATTGAAGGATTTTTCAAGAAGAGTCTTGACTCTAAAACAAATTTTGCTACACAATCTGCCGAAATTGCAGCTCCAAGATTTCTGTTTGAATCGATAGGATCGATTATTATTATGGGACTGGTAAACTTCTCTACCATTTTCTCTGTGGGAGGTTCAAGTGCGATGATTTGTTTTGGTTTAAGCTCAGAGAATATTTGCAGGACATGAACAAACGATCCATATTTTAAGATAAGTACCTCTGTCACATATCCACTAAAACCTGAAATCGCAATTTGTGAGCCATAAATCCCGGCCGCTTTTAAAAATTTTTTCAGTACCCGGACCTGACCTTTCTGATTTTCGTCTAAATTGGCTTGCATGTAGTCGGTATGAAATGGTGATCTATCCGCAGCACTTTTCCACTTGTTCTTTTCAACCCTATAGCATGGTACTATGTTTATTCTAGTTTCATCAACTTTGCCTTCTACATATGGATGCTCTGAATACCGTAAATAGGGCCTGTATTTTTTTAAAGCATAGAAGCCAATAGATTTGCCTAGTTCCTCAAATTCTGTGCGTTCAACGTGGGGTTCTATCATTACAAAAAAATCAATGTCTGTATCATTCTCAAGCCAGGTGCCTTTAGCGTATGAACCTCCAAGCAGCACTCTAGATATTCGCTTGTCTTTAAAGTTCGCAATTTGCTTTTGAATTTCCTTTGATATTTTTTCTAATTTGCTTTGTTTTGGTTTTGACGGTACTGATGATTCTGCTGCCTTTTGTATGATGGAGTCTATCTTGTTCATTTACCATTCACAGAAATAATGTTCTCGTATATAGGACCATGGGGTGTAGTTATGCTCTTTTTTATAGAAACTGTGTCTATCTTGTCACAAACGCTGGAATAAGATGTGATTCCCTGGAGTTTCAAACTAAGTGTAACCTTTGTTCTAAATAATGTTATGTGTGGTATTATCTCTTTTTCTATCTCCTTTTCCAACCCTAAATCCAAACTTGTCAATTTGGATAGAACCAGGTTGTATAAGTTATTGAAGGCATTTGTAGTTTTTTCATCTAATCCTATCCACACGACTTTAGCTCGATTGTTATTCGGAAATGCACCTATGATTCCATATTTTATTTCAAATGATTGAAACTCAATTTCTGAAATTTTGACGAGTATCTTATCAAGAATTGAATTGTCTATTTCACCAAAAAACACTAGAGTAAAATGGAAATTTTCTGGCTGGACAAGTTTTAGATACTTGTCCTCCAAGTTTAGATGAGAGATTAAATCTTGTTGAATCTTTTGAATTTCAGCTTTTCTGTGAATATCTGCAGCAACAAATACTCTAGTCACACCAATAAGCTATCGAGATATCTTGTATTAAAATTTGAACAAATTTAATCAACGGATATTCAATGATCCTGAAAATATTTGAACAAAAACATCATGATATCATAGCAAATAATAAATAATTTATTAAAACTCATTTTAAAAAATGAAAAAGTATAATAAATGCAGGCTAGTATATAAAGCCATGACCCAGGTAGAAGAATATTTCTACACGATAAAAAGTGAAGAGACAAAGCATACGTATGCGGAATATCTAAGATACTTTGAAACATTTACTAGGAAAAGCATAATCAAAGTTTTGAAAATGGATCCAGCTAAAATACAGGATCTACTTGTCAAGTATGTCATTGATATGAGAGACAAATCATTATCAAGCAGTAGTATCACAGGTCGTCTAGCTCCCATATTCTCTATTTTGGAATTGAATGATGTAATTGTTAATAAAAGACGTATTTTGAAATTCGTAGGTGAGAGAACTAGGATAGTAAAAGATTTAGCTTATACAATCGAGGATATAGAAAAAATGGTGAATATATCAAAGCCAAGAACCAGATTAATTATTCTTATTTATGCATCTACTGGAATCAGGCGTTCTGCTTTGCTTGAACTCAAGCTAAAACATATTGAAAAAATAGAAGAGTTAAAGCTATACAAATTCACAATTTATGAAAACTCGAAAGAAGAGTATGTGACATTCTGTACTCCTGAGTGTGCACAAGCTATAGACCATTACATTGAGTTAAGAAAGGATGCCGGTGAGAATATTAATGGAGAATCTTGGCTTATCAGAAATGATTTTGATATCCATAATGAATATTCTGTGAAGCATCCAAAACAAACCACCGGAATAAACATAGCCACTATCCTTAGAAATACGCTAATTAAAGTTGGATTGCGGTCATTAAATCAACCACAAAGCATGAGAAATGAGAAAGCTACTACTCATGGATTCCGTAAATTCGTTACCACTCAATTTGTAAATTCAAGTTTGAATCCTGAACTTAGAGAAATGCTACTAGGACATAAGATTGGTTTGGCTGGAGTTTACTACAGACCTTCAGATACCGACATGATAAACGAATATCTCAAAGCAGTGGATAGACTAACGATAGATCCAACGCATAGATTAAAGAGAAAAATAACAGTCCTAGAAGGAAGAGAGAAAGAGATCGAATCTATGAAACAAAAACTTTTGGAATTGGAGGGCAAGTTGCAGGAGTTTAGAATGGAAAAAATGCTTTCGATCATGGATAAAAAACCAATTGGACGAAGGGAACTAATAGACAGGATGATGAAAAATGATAAATGACAACCTCACAGTAAGCGGAGAACCTTTATCTCTCGTAATATTACGAAAATTTAAACCTCTCGAGTATCTAGATATTAAGATATCTGAACGTTCAGACTGATAACTTGGACTGATTTTGTAAATAATCGATAAGATTGGTATAGTGATAGACTAAATTTGTCATTTCATAATAACTTAATTTAATGATGTCTAAAAAATTCAGATAACAACACTAGTTTAGGTACTACACTAGTGTTTTAGTTACCATACGTCAGAAACCTGAGAGCATAGAGACCCCCCGTACGCCTTTTCTTATCTAAATCTACTTATAAACTCTAAAGCATGCTTGTCCAGTGGCGAAGTGTGAAAGGAACTCTATATCTGCACTTAGAAACGTCTAAGTAACTCTGTATTTCTCTAAGTCCTGATATTTTCAGTGTCTTGAGCTCAAATGGAACCATTATGTGGAACAATAGTATAAATACTGTCATATATAACGAGCTTAGTAAGCGAGTAGAGCATGTATATGAGTAACAGTAATAGAAACTGCTTCAGCTGTTTCGTCTATATGGTTATTCAAATGTTGATCTGAAAGGTTGATCGGATCTGCATATATATTATTTTTATTTTAATTGCGGAGAAATTTAAGCGATTGGAATATTCCAACTGTTTATTTCTGAAAGTCACATTAATGTAACATTGAAGTCTTATTTTTAAGACATTCTCACGCTCAAATAGTCCGATTAATCGGACAGCTGTTAGTATAGTTTGCATCATGCCAATAAGCCTTCGATGTCCGGTCAGTACATTGCATTTTTTATTTTGCGGAAATTTTGACAGTCTGATTAATCAGACTTTTTGAGCACAAACTGTCGGAATATTCCGACAATGAAAGGTCTTAATAAGATAATTAAATGTCGCAATGTTACGACAATTAAATCTCGGAATATTCCGAGAGCTTGAATGTCGTATTAATACGACAAGTTGGTACAAATAGCATAAAACTGATTAGGTTCTTGATGACTTAGTAAATAGTTCAAAACAAATAGAAAATGATGATTCATTACTATAAATACGATAATGGCAATCTCTGGCAGTAATTCGCATAGTTCAAAGTCTTTTGAGCACTAAATTCAATGTTTACTTTTCGTAAATAAATGCTGTTGTTGAGACAATTAGAATCAATATTAATCAACAGAACAGGTATAATCTCTCAATTTCCAATTCCCGCTCATACTCTACTGATGAATATTGGAATGATATTCGTTAAACCTTCCATTTGCTCTAACCAGATAAATCTGACAGAGAATTACAAAAAATCGATTCGATTACGTATCTTATGTCTTACTAGGTTTTCAATTAGTATTTATTAATAAGTGGCTATTGATAAAATTATTGGGTTCTAATCAAAACTTCTGCGGTAATTGTGGACAAAAATTGGAAACTGAAGCTGAAATCGATGAGTGTCCAAAATGTCACTCGGCTCTTCACGAACACTCCAATCACATAAAGTCTGAACCTTCTGTAGTTCAACAATTACCATATAAGAGTCCTGGAACAACATCGTTAATAGCATTTCTGGGTGGTATTGTTGGTTTAGCAGGTATAGGTCACATGTATGTTGGAAAGGTTAGAAGGGGAATTATAATACTAATTGGTGGTATTGTGTTATTCATGGTATCAATATTCGTCATGTCTGCTCTATTTACTCCAAGTTTCGATACGAGTGAATATCCGGGAACTAACTATACATGGTTATACATGTTAGGCTTCGGACTTATTCCAACCAGTATAATATATCTGATATATTTCATATGGCAAATATTCGATGCAAGGAAGTTTGCAAAGAAATTTAACGAAATGGTAAAAACAACAGGAAAGGAACCATGGTAACTGAGCACAATTAAACTTATACTCTATGCTCAAAGACAAATTAAAAAAAAGTCATAGTTGTCTATTGGCTTTCACGTTTTGACATACTCCTGTTCTCTTATATATAAACATAGATAATTACTATGCTAAAAATAAAGTACTAATTTTCTGTTTATTTTACTTGTTATATTCAAAATAAATATATCAATATTAACTGAAATATTATGATATATAGTTACTACATATACGTCATAGATAATCATTTAAAAAAATGGTGTAAAAAGAACTCAAGTCTTAATACCTGTAATGATCGAGAAATACCATTTGTGTCAAACAATTTTTTCAATTCAGAATTTCGAACGAACTAATCATTTGCTCTGCTGAGGATAAGAATTTATTATATTTCTCTCGTTGAGCGATATACATAATCGAATAAAGGACATTGTTCTTGATGGTATTAACTATAAGTCGCTTTGTTTGACCATCTGAGAAAGTTATTTGATGTGCCGCAACGCCTGAAAGCGTAGATGGAGTTGATTCTATCAGCTTGAAATCTGGGAGTCCCTTTCTCGCTTTTGTAATAAAATCTTGAATCTGCTCGTCTAAAGATATATTCCCAATGGTATCGTCAACAGTTACGACCAAATTTGCAGGTTCATTTGGAGGTAGAAATATTATTGCTTTCACGGGGGGCTTAGAATTATCATACTCTTTCGTCCATGTCGAAGGATAATTAATTTTTATGTTGTTTTCACTTGATTTGCATTCGAGAAAACTTGCTTCATCAACTTTACTAACTCCGCTTTCGGATAAATCAATTGTAGTGCTAATAAAAAGCTGGGATCCGCATTTACTGCAAAAAGATGAACCAATAGGATTTAGCTGCTTGCAGTGGGAACATATTTGTAATAATTGCGAGCCACAACCGTTACAGAATTGTGCATTTCTCGAGTTCTGAATACCGCACTGAGGACAAGCTCCAATTCGAGTACGTTTAGATTCTAACTTTGTTAATGGATCGTACATTGTCTTCTTTATTGATTTGATAAAATTTTTGAGTCCAGTTGGGTCGGGAATTTCGACCCACTCTATCCTCTGACCATTTATTATGAATACAAGAGTCCCTACTGTTTTGCTTGTTCCAGAAGAAAAGAATGGCCCTGCCATTCCCGCATATCTCCCTCCAAAGAATCCGTATCCGATTGACTCAGATTCACGACGTGTATTCATAACAATGATATCATCGATACTCGAAAGAAGATAACATGTCAGAACTCTTTTGCCTCCTTCATCTATATGCAGAATTCTATAATTCGTTACTACATTAGTATAGAGCACTTTTTTTCTAATTACCCCTATTTTGAATTCCTTATTCCATAGAAGCTCTTCTCCAGCGTTAAGTCCTAAACTCCAAGGATTTATTACGACTGATTGAATGTTACCATCTTCAACGTAGCGTATTTCAATGTTGTTATCGCCTGAAAAAGTCCATCAACCCTTGCTTGCTATTGTTTCAGCAGATATTACAGTTGATATCCATGATACCATCACCACAAAAGTCTCTGAATTCAATTCAATATTCTCAGTTACAAGGAATAAATAAAGATGCCGTTAATGTCTAGGAAGTTATTTCAATACATTGACTCTATCGACACAGATTCTTGGGAGATCATTATATTCAGGATCTTCATTTAATTTATTGTTAATTTTTATAAATATATTTTTTATAAAAAATAATTTGTTTGCTGAATTACTTTAACTTTTTGGATATGATATAATTATATGTTAAAATGAATTCTTGTATACGAAGATAGTGATTAACAAATAAATCGATAGATTGATCATATTATATTTTTGCATAACCTAAAGATAATGTTTAAAGTAGTAAGCAGTGAGTATACTTAACATTCAGCATTTTAAATCCAAAAATGGCAATCTGTGACAGTAATTCGCATAATTCAAAGAAGTTGGAGCACTAATATTAAATCATTTTTACTGTCTAAAAATATTCATCCTTGATGCAAGCTTCGAGATAAATTTCTCATTTCTTCTGATATTATCTTTAGATATTTGGAGATCTTTTCTACAGTTCCTTCGTCATAAACTGACATTGTTCTGCTAAATTGTCGTACAAATTCAGATACGTTAATTTCTTCATTAGTAGTATGATTGTTACCTAGTATGTCATTATAAGTAGCAGTTATAGAGACCTTAGTCTCGTTAGCTTCAAAGTAAGGTATATCAGTTTGTTCCCTATTTTCAGATACCGGAATAAAGAAGTCCTGAAATTGACCAGGATTGAGTAATGGTTGTATCCATGTTCTAGTTATAGAGTTATTGCCGATAAAATCTAAATCTACTTTGACGTCTGTGGCAGATCCCTTTCCAATGTTAGAGACGCGGAGGTCTAAATTCACTGGACCAATCATGTGTATATGTCCTTTAATTTTTGGAAGGAATTCCATATTGGCGGTTTTCTCCAGCACTGTTACGGTTCTCTTTGTTTGAATGGCGTAATAGGCTGTAATGCATGCGAGTGCAATTGTCACAAATATTAAAACGTCATTGCTATTACCAAATAGTTGGTTAATTAAAGATGTAAACATGTTCAGTTTTAGATCAGTCATTGAGAGATTTCACCGCTTGCTAGATTTATATGATAAGATATGATAAAAATATGGGCCAGTCCAATAGATTTCGTACTTCTCAACCTGATTCATTCTCTCTTTTTCCATCACGCTGTAACATATCGCTTATTATCGAGTGGTTCTTACTTATCAATTTGTACAGTGTGTTCAATAGTGTGCTCCTTTTCTCCGAGGTTTGTTTCTGTCGTCTGTCTTCTACTGTCTGCAACTCATTGAGTTGTGACTTCATTTGCAATATTATCTCCCATTCCCTATTATACTCTGGACTGGTAACATAATTATATATTTTTGCTTCCGCTTCTTTTAAAGCTTCACTACTCTTTTCATATTTTGCAGTTTCAATTATCAAAGAACGAATCGCCCTTGCAACATCTAACAGTACAAATGGATGAACCAGCATTATTCCCTCTCGTTTCTCTGTGAATCTATTGTTTCTAATACCCTTTGATGTGACGATGATCACATGATCAGTATTGTGTACTGTCTTGTACCTTATAGCTTTGTCTATATCAAGTTTAGTCACACAATTTCCCATTTTCTTGTCATATGCTATAGGAGTACGGAGTTCCTTACCGTGTTCAGTAACAATTGTTTGAATTATGTCTGCCATTTCAAAGCCTACTTTTTTTGAGACGAACTTGTCAGTAATGAATTCTTTTTGCAACTCGTCTTGTAGGACTAACTCTCCTGCTGTACCTCTTAGTTCAGGGGGAACGTTGTCTAAGGCTTTTTCCAATTTCTCTACTTTATCAGCCAATTCTTTGTTTATGGAAAGTATTCGAGTATTCTTTAGTTCAGATTCTTTTTCTTTCTGTTTGTATCTCGTCTCAATTTGCACTATTGCTTGGCTTACTTTCTGATCAATTAGTTTTACATTTTCAGCTTTTTCTAGTTCCAATTGTCTTTGCTTTGCCTCATGTTCTTTTTGTAGGCGTAATTTTTCTTCATTCACGATTCTTGAAATTGTTTTATTTTTCTCGATTTCATTTTTTTTCTTCATTTCCTGTTCAATTTGATTCACTTTCTGTGCGACCTCTTTTTTTACTAGGTTGTCAAGCTGATTTTTTTGTACTTGGCAGACGTGCCAATATTCTTCCTCAGTTAGTTTTTGTCCACAGGAAGGACATTTGAATTGGAGTATTTCGCTTGTCATGTATATCATTGAAATAGATAAATAGATATATGATTCTATTATAATACTATAAGACCAATATAAGATGCAAGACCGACGCAAGAAGATATTAGAATTAATCAAGGAAAAACCAGGGATAATTAAGGCAGAGGTAATAAGACATATGGAAAAAAATGGATCCTCTGTTATGACAACTCATGGTATTGTCATGGATCTCATAAAAGACGGCCAAATTATCGAACATAAGGATAAGCCCAATAGTCAAGTTCATCATCTGTACATAAACGATCAAAATAATTTCATTATCCTCGATAAGAAAATTAGTAGAATGCAAGAATTCATTAAAACTTTAAATCAAAGAATGGACAACGCCCACGACGATGCTGAATTTGACTTGTTTCGAGATTGGATAGTCGAGACAGTTTGGAAAGTACTGAACGTGACACCGTCTTTGTTATTTTTCTTGACTCAAAAAACCGTTCATTCAGAACAAGATCGTCAAATTCTATATCTAAGAATAATAACATTAATGATAGAAACCAATACATTTGCGGAAAAGCTAAAGGTGATCGGAATTACTTTGTCTACCATCATGGATGAATTCGTAGATTTTCGTCTTTGGAACAAATATCACCCTGAATACGTTCCTTTGAATGAGAATCTGAAAGAAATAATGATCGATTTTAAAAAGGACATCAATAGATATATGTACAACCAACTGAGCTTAGATGAGGTAATTTTTAAAAATGGACAATAATATATTGGTTAATTATCTATAAGGAACAATCTATTGTCAAAAGCATCAAATGATATCCATTTTTTAGATTTCCTTAAACGATCTGAACCCATTGGTCTTCTTGCTTCGCTTTCTCTTGTTGTCGCTACATTTACTTATGGAAATCTCGAAGAACACCCTGAATTTCTTCCAATTTATAATTTTTCTGTGACCTCAAGTTTCATGTTTTTAATATCTTTCTTATTCTCTCTATTTTATCAAGCTTCTATAAAGTCAAACCTAGTTGAAAGATATGTTAAGAATTTCTTTTTTTCTCTTTTATTTCAATTTCATATGTTCCTAAAGTTTGGAACCTATTTCTTTTTAGGTTTTGGAATAATATTGTTGCTTTTGGTTATGTTTGAATTTGGCAAGCTTCAGCCATCTATTTTTGTTGTATTCCCATTCTTGGGATTGTTCTTTTTTGGTTATTTCGTTTTTGCTATGTGGTTTATCAATTTAAAGAACAAATCTAACCAAAAGAAAAAATTCGATTTGGTGAATTATGGTTCTCTTATTATATTTGTTGCATATTCACTTTATGCAGCTGCGAAAGTTGGTGAATCATTATACGCGGTTACGGGGATAGGACAATTTGTTTTCTCTATCCTAATTAATATAATATCTCCAATTGCCTTTGTCATCATAATAATTCACTTTATTGGTAATGTGTTAGAAGTCGTGAAGAATAATCCAGAACGAAGAATCGCAAGTTCCAAAGCAAGCAAGGTGTATTTAATTCTAAATATTGCAGTTGTTTTAATTTTCAGTTCAATTCTTGTGTACATTTTCACCGCTGGTAATCTCCCAAATACAATTGCACAAATTAGATTAAACATTACATCAACTCAGGGAGCTATCGACACCGCTAACACTGTAAATCAAAACGAATCGGTGGATGACGACATACTGCCCAGAAAGCCCTACAATGACTTTAGTCGGTATATCTAGAAGCGACGACAAAGATAATTCTTCGACCAATCTTGTTTCCCATGATATTGACTATGGATGGAAAACTAACTTAGTTTAAATATAATTGATAAAGCTAAATATTATGTGGAGGGGAGACTAGGAGTTTTAGTATACGTTTAGTATATGAAAAAACTCATTTTGATATGCTATTTGGAAAAAATAAGATAAAGGATGGGGATTATGCTTTTGTAACTCAAGATTATTCCGGAAAACTTAGATTGGTAATTGGCAGAATTGTTTCTCTTTCTGATTCAATTGCTAGGATTAAGGGTTCATATATTATCCCAGTAGGGTTGATGGAGAAAGTCTCTGCAGGACGGGGAGATGGAAGGCCAACAGAGGTCTTGAAAAATCCCGACCCAAATAACTGCATATTCATGTTAATTGACAACGTTGAAACTGGTATTTTTGATGAAGACGTTGACATAAACTCTTCAAAGGCAAAGTGGATAAATGAAGAAAGATTCCACATACTCGATGGATGGATAAAGGAAAATCTTCCTGAACTATTTGCCAACGTACTGAGAGCTTCAAGTAATGAAGACAGAATGGAAGCCAGGACCATTTTATTGGAAAAAATGAATTCACTTTATGAAAGGGATCTAAAGGAACACATGTATGCGGTAGCTAGAAGTACCAAGATATTGTGATTTGATTTGAAAGTTTTATATTATGGTCATGGATAGAGCATTCTTTAAATGGAATACGTATATGCAGCATTATTACTACACAAATTAAACAAGGATATCACTGAAGATAATGTAAAGAATGTGATAAAGGCTACAGGCGCAAGTCCCGATGAAGTAAAGATAAAGGCACTCGTAGCAGCGTTGAGCGAAGTAAACATTGAGGAATCATTAAAGGCAACTCCAATGGC